>JAGRAA010000326.1 GCA_020435185.1 Bdellovibrionales bacterium
CTCTATCTTTTAGACGAATTTGACGTCATCAATTCAGAACAACACTTTCCAATATTTGTATTTTCAAATTTTAAAAATTGGAATGAGTTTAAACACAACTATCGAAAACAAATTTTACCTAGAATAGATGAGACATTACCGAAAGAACTTAGTTCTTTTGTAGAAAAACTTAAAAAAATAAATAATGCCAAAGAAAAAATAACCAAAGCTTTGAGTTATATTATTCACAACTACGTCTATTTAGGTGATTGGCGCCCTGTTCGTGGATCACATATACCAAGACCACTAAATGAAATCGTGGAAACTAAATATGGAGACTGTAAAGACTTTTCGTTGCTTCTCACAAAAATACTCAAAGAGGCTGGCGTCGAAGCCTCTATGGCCCTTATTTTTAGAGGAACGCTCCCTCCCTATTATAGTAAAATAAGACAAACTCCCACCTTAGGTGCATTTAACCATATGATTGTTGCGGTCAAAAATGAAGATCATTTTGACTACTACGATCCTACAAATATGACAGTTATCGTTCGTTCCATAGCTATAGATATCTCACAAAGGTATGTTTTAGTATTAGATGAATACTCTCAAAATTTATTTTTTACTCCAAAAATTGATCCTGAAGTAAATAAGCTAAACTTAGACATTCGAATTGATGAAATTAACTTTAAAAGTAACCTTGTAGACGCTAGAGCAAAGTACTATATTAACGGACCCGAAGCTCATTATCTACTCTACAGCCTTTTAAACAATCCCTTGCCTGTAGCCGAAATGAGACTGCGTGATCGTATATTTTCAGGAGAAAGAATAAAAGACTTTAAAACATTGAAGTTTCCTAAAAAACAAAGAATTTTACCAAAAGAAGGTTTAGAGGCTATTTACTCTATTGAATACACAGGCCCCGTCATCGAGACCACTCTTGGAAAAGGAGTAATAGATGTACGGTCTACTGGCTTTGCACGCCTCCCTAGCCCTGAAGACATAAAACCAGATAGAATAAATGATTTATGGTTAAATGTTCCTTTAACGAACCATCGTATTTTGCGTTTCCCAATGAACAAGATTGAAGGTCAACTCCCTGAAAAGTGCGAAGCTGCAAACAGCTTCTTTCAACGAACGAGGGAGTTCACCCAAACTGATAACGAAATCCTAAGAATGGACACTCTTGTCGTTACGAATCCCATTGTGCCAAATTCTATCTTACTCTCGTCTAAGTTTATTAAAGACTTAGAAAAAGCCGATCGCTGTGATGATCCTGTAGTTTTGATACCGAGAAAGTAAGATTTATACCAATCCCAAGACTAATAATTTAAATTTTCTCCAAAATCAGGCATAGTCCCATTAGATATTTCTTCTTCCCAGATATACGCTTTTCTGTCATACCAATAACTCTGACAATTTTGTAAAAATTCAATAACTGGTGCTTGGTGACCTTCTTCTAGAAAACGCTTAGCAACCATCATGTTTGGCCCAAAACTTTTTAAAATAAAACCATCATATGTACACGATTCTACTAATCGCTTACTTGCTTTTTCAATGTCTCTCGTTTTAAGAAAAGCATTTGCCGCAACCAATTGAGAATAATGATTTAATTGTCCATATATATCTGGATGGGTAACAGATAAGGCAAGATAGTGATCCAACAAGGAATCGATGTATTTAACATCGTTAATATTGGTGTCATTTTCGACGATCTGTTTTTTCAAC
>JAGRAA010000327.1 GCA_020435185.1 Bdellovibrionales bacterium
ATTTTTAAAGAATTCTGTCAAAAATCCGCAAACCTCAAACCCTCTTTATTTCGATTTCAAATCAAAATAAAATAAGTCTCAAAGAAAACCCTCTGAAAACACGACCTTGCAACTCATAAGTTTTTCTTATAAGCTCCAAAAAAATAAGTAAAAACAAATACTTATAGATATTAGTGCTTGTTTCGGCACAGATCTTGATGATAGACACAGCAACAAGTGTCGTACTGGCACTTAATCTTGGGGAAGATTTAAGTCATTAAGGGGGGAAAATGAAAGCAAGGGGGAACGCCAAGGGGATAACAAGAGCAGTTGTTGGTATAGTAGGGGCACTCTTCGTTTTAAATGCTCATGCTCAAACTAATACCTCAACCGGCTCGATTTCTGGCAATAACACATTAAACGGAAATCGATTCAAAATGACCACAGTAATGGAAGCCAATTCTACACTCGCCGAAAGATCCAGCCATCTTGCGAAAGTAAACGGCTCCTTATTATTGCATCCTTCTTATCAATTAACAAAAAACTACAACCTTTCTGCGGCGGCCTATATCACTCAAGAAGCTCAAGGCGCCACAGAAACCGCATTGACAAATACAGTAGTAAGATTAAGTCATAGAAGCTTCAAAGTCTTAAAATCTAATTTATCGCCTTCAATAGCTTTAACATTACCAACCAGTGAAGAAGATAGAGACAAGAACACTTTTCAGACGGCGATAAGTGCTCGTGGTGTATTTTCAATGAAACTTATCAAAGGAATCGACTTAAGTTACTTATTTGATATAAAGAAAAATTTTCATGAGTACACGCAAAATCAAGAAGCCAAATTTAATACTGAATACGGCTTGAGACACTTTGTATCTGTTTCAAAGGACTTTACAAATACTATAACTGGCGCTGTAAATTTTGCTTATGTCACCAGTCTAGACTATAACGGCAACCTAAAGTCGGCTTTCACTTCAGGGCAAGAAATTGGCTTTAATGTGAATAAAAAGACTTTCTTAGCCTTCGGACACAGAAACGAAGGCGCGGCGACAAAAGCAGATGGAGTTTCAAGTAATATCAAAATATTCGATGAAAATTCATCAGTGGTTTACAGTTACGTTAAAATAACAAATTAAAACAAAGCCTGAGTAAAGGGGAAAATCATGAAGGCAATAAAATCAATAACCAAAACAGCAGGACTTATAGGATTTACGCTTCTTGCTGCAATAGCGTGTACCAAGGAACGGCCTTTAAAAAAAGTAACTCTTTTTGATGTTCAAACAAAAAGTGGAATTACCCAAGGGGTAAACCATCTTATGCTTGTTTCAAATTCTGGTCTAGACATGGAAGCCCCCGCCATCGCCTATGAAACCAGTCAAGCAGAGCTTGTTCAGTTTGTTTATCGTGAAAACTCTCTAGATGTGATAAAAACCCCCGCGGATGGAAAATTTAACGGAAATGAGTCAAACAGCAAATTAATGGTGTCGATCCCCGTTACTTATATCGACACAAAATGTACTGAAGATGCCTTTGGCGAATGCACAAATGTAGAACAAATCAACGAAGACATCCCATGGAATGAAAAAGGCTTTTTTAAACCTGAGTTTAAAGACGTTCAAACTCCTGGGCTTTTAAGTCTATCTATCACCATGGACAACTATTTCGGCGGATCTTGCCATACAGAACAAAGTTCAAAACTTAAATCTTATAAAATTGAGCCTGGCGTAGTAAATTTCGTCGTCGAAAAAACTTATCAAACAGCTGCTCACTGCGCTAGCCAGTTGCAACGTCTCGATCAAGTGACTTTTACAGTAAACAGACATTACTCCATAGTCGCCTTAGATAAGCTGACTACTCCAGGGTATAGCCCCTTAGTCTTCGACAATAAAGAAGCTGCTAACCAGTTTGGATTTTTTAGAACATCTAAAAAAATTCTCGATCAATCCAATCAAGATGTTTTGTCTGGCAATATTGAGTTTCAAAATAGATGGGCTCCTGGAAAAACCATCGTCTATTATATGAATGATGAATTTAATAAGGTAGATTCTGAGTCTCCTGAATTGAATCAAAAAATTAAAGCCGCTGCCTATCATGCCTTTGCTGCGATCAACGAAAGTTTAAAGGAAGCAGATGCTTCTATCAAATTAGAGCTGCGAGAACCGGATCCAAGTGTTCAGGTGGGCGATTTAAGATACAACCATCTCATCATGGTTCATGATCCCATCACTCGTGGCCTATTAGGCTATGGTCCCTCTGTGTCCAACCCTAATACAGGAGAAATTCTTTCTGCACGAACTGTAATGTATAAAGGGATTATGAAAAAAACCATTAAGATGGCGTACGATGATCTCATTAACAAAAAAATGGAACAGGCCAAGGCCGCTGAAGCTCAGCAAGCTACTGCAAATGCCTCTGTACAAACCGATGAAGCCATTGCTGAGCAATCCGCAATCTCCTCATTACGACCTCAATTAAATCAGCAACACCTACAAATAGTGGATAATTTATTTTCTTTAAATCAAGAAAATATAGCGACTCACGAGTTAGTCTCTAAAATGCCCATCGTCGATGTCGAACAAGTGGCCGCACAAAACCAAAGATATAATTCTTTGGTTCAAACTATTTTTCATCAAGATCAAAATTCTGTATTCAATCAACCCGACAGTTTTAAAACTTTCTTTGAAAGAGAGAAAAGAGCCTCTCTCGCTGAAGTGTATTCTCAAAGAAATTTTTACTCTGCAGATGTTTTTAATACTCATGCCGTGGTTGAACAAGAGTTAGATCAATTGATTCAAGAGTTTGGTGGCTTAAAACCTTGGAAGGCTCTTACTGCTCAACAAAAACAAAGAGCAATAGACGTCATTCTACCCTTTGTATGGGTTCCGACTATGGTTCACGAAATGGGTCACAATCTTGGTCTACGACACAACTTCATGGGATCTCATGATAAAAAGAATTTTTACACTGGAGCCGAACTTGAAGTTCGCGGAGTCCACAGAGACCTAGAGTATAGTTCGATTATGGATTATGCCTATGGCACTCAAAACGAGTTAAACATATTTGGTAAATACGATATTGCGGCCATGAGATACGCTTATGGAAAAGCCGAAGTCTTTGAAAGAGACGATCAAGGTAAAATCCAAATTGAAAACGGTAAAGCTGTAAAAAAGACAGCTATCGGTACAGTAGAAATGGTCGAACCTAGCAATGAAAATGAAGCCGGATTTGTCCCTGGCTCAGAGCGTATAGTTGCAAAAGACAGTTTTGAGTTTATGGATGCCTTAAATAAAGGTTTAATCCTAAAGCCCTATGAGTTCTGTACAGATGAAAATGTCTCCACAAGTTCAATTTGTAATCGATTTGATGAAGGAACAAGTCGCGTAGAAGTTGTAGAACACTATGCAAAAGCTTGGGAAGAAGGCTACGAGAGAAGAAACCTTAAAAATGATCGATACAGTTTCGACAATTATGGTGGAGATGTGGGTCACCTCCAATACTTGATGAGATCAATGGATGCTTTACGACAAGCCTATGAGCTCTATGAAGTGATTAAAAAAGAAAATAATATCGAAGACAATGATCCAAGATGGACGTCAAATGCCTTTTTAAAAGACATCAAAGAGTCCACTATTAAAGCCGGTGAATTTTTGGTGGAAATCATTAAAACGCCTGATGTTTCTTGCCAAGTGGTTGATGTTACTCAGCCAGAAAATGCTCCTATCATTGCTCCGTTAAGAGGTATCTCTAAATTCAATGCGAGTTGCTATAATTTATCACTACCTCCACAATACAAAGTGATTGGCCAAGCGGGTAAGTCTCTTCGATCCATTAAAGACATTGAAAACCCAGACGCTTCAATCATTGAAATCGATGTGAGAGGTATTTGGTTAGATAAACTTATGGCTCTAAGAACATTATTAGAAAAAGAGCAAAGCATCATTGAAGAACACCACGGAAACTTTACTGATGTCCCTGAACTAAAAGATCTTATTAGCAGTACTCTTGTTGATGTGATGATGGATAATCATGCCGGAGTATTAAAATTTGACAATGGTACTGAATCTGAAATGAGACCTTATAGCTTAGTGGAGGACGGAGCCAATAGATTAAAACAACCTCTCCACTATGGGATTAAGAGGTTTTTTAATTTGCCAGACCATACCGTCACTTTTCAAGAGGCTATCAATAGAGTGATCCGATTAGTCGCCCAACCTATAGAAGGAAGCGAAAACGGAAAAAGCTTCTTTAAAGAGTTTCAAGTTTATAAAAATAATCTTCCTTCTGAGGTCAAAGGTCTTCGTCGAGTGATGATTGATGGAGATACTTATGTGGCCAATGAAAACAATGTCGTGGCTTCAAAACTAATGAAGTTTTTAGAGGAAGTGCCAAAAGCCCAATCTGCAGCCGAAGACTTTTTTAAACCACCGGTTGAAAAATTCATGCAGGAAGCGGAAGCCGCATGTGCCTCTCGAGCCCCTATTGACCATGACGCTGTAGAAGCCCTAATGGTTCTTGCCTCTGCTCCATCTGGCGGCAATAGTGATGACATTGAAGCCTGCAAAAAAGACTATGTCGAGACCGCTATTGAGGTCTTCAGTAAATCACGACCTGTAGTTCTTGTTTCTATAATAAATGCAAGGTTGGCGAATCCAGAAGTGGAAGCTCCTGAAGACGCTGACGAAACCACAAAAGCACTCTACGCTCAAGATTTAGAGGTCTTACTTGCTGTCCTTAACGGTCAATCTAAAGATAAGAGTTATTATGAAAGCATGATAACTAGCTTAAACATAGCTTACTAATTAAAAGGTACGGACACACTTTGGTGTCCATACCGCATTATAAAAGTTAACGCAGTACGGACACCAAAGTGTGTCCGTACCTTTTGAAATAAAAAAGGGAGCTTGAGGCTCCCTTTTTTATGGTAACAAGTCCTTATAAACTCAAGAATTCTGGTAAATTGGCTTCAGACACCAATACTAAAGAATAATCCGCGGGCAAAAACCAAGCTATGGCCTCTAAAATCCCTTGATGTTCATCTTCAGGAGGATTTCCAAGCGACTCCAAAGAAAAACATAAATCCCAATTCACGTTGTCAGGACTAATCATTAATATCTTTGGATCATCAATTTTTTGCTGATTAAAAAAGTCTTTTAAAATCTTTCTAGCAAATTCTGGAAGGTACTCTTCATTGGGAGGGCCAAAAGAAATCTTTTGATTTTCAGAGAACTCCACGATTTCGTCCACATCTTTACTATTTTCCTCTAGTTCACTAAAAAAGTTTCCTCTTGAAAGCGCATTCCAAACCATTCCATAAGTAAAAACAAAATCCGGATGCTCTTCATTGGGATTAACAACTAATCCCACTCCTTTATCTTTTAACCAATTCACTAGTTGAGACAAGCTTTCAGAGCCGTTAGAAGAATACTCAACCAATAAGTAAGGCCATCCATCAGGCCCTTGTACAGGTTCATCTTTAATGAGATTAAATTTTCCGTTAAATAAATCTTTTTGCGTTAACTCTTTTTTACTCATCAGAACCCCACTCCTAAACCCAAAGAAGGCATAACTGAATTAGCAAAAGTAAGACCACTCTCCATGGCAATAAAGGACGACAACTCTAAAGATAAATTAAACTTTTCTGAAAAATGATACTTAGATCCAATAAAAATGGTTCCATAAGTAAAACTTGAGGCTGGATAACTTGTGAGAATATCTCCTGTATTTGCATCCGTTATATCAGAAGCACTGTAACTGACCTTGGTGATTCTTAAACTCCCAAAAGGCTCCCATTTGCCCGTTCTATAACTATTTGCAGACTGTACATAATAGTAACTCCCCCCCAAAGTGGTCCCCAAACCTCCTACTACGGCCGTTGAATATCCATTCTCCTGATTAATAAAAGAGTACTTTCCTCGTAACCCTAAAGCTAAAGCCTCTAATTCAACTCCAATATCTAAGTTTTCATCAAAACCATAACTGGCTTTAAGCGCATAATACCCTTGATTAGTTACATTCAATCCGATTGAACCGTTACTATCCCCAAGACTTCTTCCATTATCATGACTCAATATTGGCCCAAGAGCACACCCTGAAAACAAAAGACCAAATATGGCAAACAACAACCTACTCTTCATTTCTCTCTCTCCTCATAAAAGAAAAAACAATAGTTCACAAAATTCTATCAAACAACACATTCTTAAAGATTAAAGACCACTCGACAATAAGGGACAGAGCTTTTTGTTCGAAACATCTTTTTTAGGTTATGACCTATAGTCTCTCCCTTAAATACGGCCACTAATCCACTGGCGGCCAATGTCCCCAAGATCATATCTCCCAATACATATCCGTTAATCATCAACGGATATGCGACAGCTGATAAAAGCCCATTCATGCGATATATAGACATTCCTGTCTTATTTGACACTAATGGGTTTAATTTTTCTTTTTGGTTAGCTAAAAATACTTTCCAAGATCCTGTGGCGAAAAGACCTATCGATGTAAAATAAAAAATCTC
>JAGRAA010000328.1 GCA_020435185.1 Bdellovibrionales bacterium
AGAAGAAAAACTTATTTTGAGAAAAATTGAATTGAATGAGCCAGAGAAAGACCTTGTAAAAATAGAACGACATTCTTACTGGATAAGCCTGTTTATGTATTATGGACTTATTGTTTCGTTTGTTTTCATTTTTCTTAAAATAAAATAAAAAAAGCCATTCTTGCGAATGGCTTTTCGGACATCTTTGATTTCACAAAAGTACATTAAAGGGCTGTTTTCATACCTTCTTCAAGATCTGGATCAATAGTAGCCTGTTGTTCAGCGCTTTCTTCCACTACTTTTTCCTCAGAAGGAGCTTCTTCTATGGCTTCAGTCGTTTCTTTTTCAGCTTTTTCTTCCTCTAATTTTCGAACCTCTCGTTTTGCTGTATCGATGATGTCTTGTATGCCTCCGCATCTTTCTTGTATTCGGCTAAATTGTGCCTTAACTTTATCCGATGCTTTTTCTACAGCTCCCCTTTGATCTCCTGAAAGGATTAGAAGATCTGTTTCAACCATTTCCTCGGTGGAGGAGATAAAGCTATTTACATCTAGGTTAGCTTTTTCTAATTGTAAAACAGCGGTGATGTTAGCGCTGAGTTCAATGAGGCTTTTTTTGTAGTAGTCAAACTTAATTCCTTTTTCTTTTCCTTTGTTGTCTACTCCTGCCCAGAATGCTTTTTTGGCTGCATCAAGAACATCTGTATAAGATTTTTTATTTTCAGACTTTTCGATAGGAATATATTGGGCGATAAAATCAGCGCGCTCTTCGTCACAGATAACGTTGCCCATTTCGTCTATATTGGCCAGTCTTAGTATGGTGAGGATATTTTTAGAAACCTCTTCGTTGATTTGTTTTTGCTCTTCTTCTTTTTGGGCGGCCTCTTGTTCTGTTTTTGATAACTCAGCTTTTTGAGGAGCTATAGCTTGCTCTGCTTGAGCTGACCCGTCTGAGGTTTTAGCTGTATTTTTATGGAATTTAGAGTTTCCACAAGCTGTAAGAAAAGCCGACGTAGCTAGCGCGACTATAATTCCTTGAATAAGTTTCTTCATGTTCGGACGTCCTTTGTTATTTAGGTTATTAATTTATATGCCTTCAAAACTTTAAGATCTCATAAAGCAAAGGCCGGGCCATAATGAGGGGGAAATTATAGCAAAAGAAAAGATTAGTAATTACAGTGAATTAGAGTGGTCGTTCGATAGCCTAAGGCTCATCAGCGTTGAAAATAAAAAAACATCCTTGTGATATTTTCAAAACTCGTTACAATTTTCGCGTATAAGATAACTTAGGGAGATTACTTGAGAATTTTATTTTTATTAAGTTTCATTTGGCAGCTTGGGGTCAATTTTTTGTATGCTGACGAAGAACACGATCTGAAAGCCATTCAAAGTCTACAGAAAGCGATTCGATTTCAAACGGTTTCTCATGATCATAGTCAAATGGCTTATGATGAGTTTAATGCGTTTTTAAATTATCTGAAAGAGACTTATCCAACGGTTTTTTCTCATTATAAAGGGGAGGTGGTGGAGGGGTATAGCTTACTGTTGATTCCTTTGAAAGTCGAAGCTCACTTTAAGAATTACTTGTTTTTAGCACATTATGATGTTGTTCCTATCTCTGCTCCAAAAAATTGGACGGTTTCGCCCTTCGCCGGAGAAATCAAAGATGGATTTCTATATGGACGTGGTGCTTTGGATGACAAAGCGAGTTTGATAGCATGTCTTGAGGCCATGGAAGCAATGTTAAAGAACTCTCATCCGGTTGGGGCCAATGTATACTTTGCATTTGGGCATGATGAAGAAGTTGCTGGCAATGGAGCTCGAGCTATGGCCGCGAGATTGAAAGATTTAGGTTTATTCTTTGATTTAGTTTTAGATGAGGGGGGAGCTATTGTTGAGGGAAGTAAATTAAAAGTTTCGGGAAATCTTGCAATGGTTGGCGTGGCCGAAAAGGGTTTTATGGTTCTTAAATTGTCAGCGAATGAGATGGGGGGGCATTCTAGTATGCCTCCAGAAGAGACAAGTATCGAGGTTTTAGCAAAGGCTGTCGCAAAGGCGCATGCCGTTGATTTTTCGACTCATCTTACGGACCCAGTGTTACAAATGCTTGAAAACTTAGGTTTGCAGACTGAAAATCCTTTTAAAGCTTTTTTTCTAAAAAATGCAAAATGGTTTAAGCCCATAATTACTTTTATTTTAGATAATAATAAAGACACTCGTCCAATGATAAAAACGGTCAAAGCCACCACTCGTATATTGGGAGGTAATAAAGTCAATCAGCTTCCTCAGAGTGCTCAAGCTTTTATTATGTTTAGAACATTACCAGACGAGGATATTCATCAAATCAAAAATAGAATAGAGAGTGTTATTGGTGATACCAGAGTAACAGTTGAAATAATGCCCGGTTACTCTAATCCAAAACAGGTGTCTCGACTTGACACTGAGAGTGGTAAAAAATTGATTTCATCCATTAAGAAGATTTATCCTGATGTTCGGGTTTTACCCTATTTAACTATGGCAGGGACAGATTCAAGAAGTTATGCCGAAATTTCAAAGGCGACGTATAGGATAAATCCCATTGAGATTTACGGTAAGGATCTTTCTTCAATTCACGGACATGATGAAAGAATTAAGCTTTCTAGCTTTTTGAATTTTATAAAGTTCTATAAATACATGTTTGGACCATAAACTGGCTCACAAATGTGATGACTGTTCCTTGGCCAATTCTTAGAGTTACAGCAGATTAACAACATTTAGGGAGGCCAGTTTAAGGGTTTTTCACCAACAAAGAGAACATAAGTAAAAATCCTAAAGATCTAAAGGCAAATGCGATTAGCCCTACTCTCATATGCTGGTTTTTAATTCTTTTTGGATCACCAATGTTTTTAAGCCGCTTTCGTCCCAATATAAAAACGGGTATATAAAGTACCACGGCGGCTGTAGAGCAATAAATATGGGCTTGTTGCCAGCCATTTAAAGAAAATTTTAATGTTGTTTCAATCGCTCCTCTTAGGACTTCTAAGACAAGAACCAAAGAGATATCTAACCCCATACCGGCCATCATCAATCGAGCATGCTTAACTCGATCTTCTTTTCGAATTAAAAGTCCTGATACAAGTAAGAAATAGGCTATGCTAGCGATCATCATATAAGGGGTTGTGAAATATCCTATGAGAATGGCCAAAAGTATTCCGGAAATCCAATATTTAATAGAATGACCATAGAAGCAAAGTGAAAAGCTAGATTTTTTGGATAATGTTTCCGACATAATGTTTCCTTTTTCATGTCTTTTGAAAGTTCACAAAAATATTTGATAGATTGATGATAGTCTAGTTATTTTTAAGTTTATTCAAAAAACTAATTTTTAGGTAAAAGCTTTTTTACTTGGCCAATCAATACTGGACTAACAATTCTTTGCTGAGCGATGTGGTCGATCGCTTGGATAGGCGTAAGTGATTGTTTTCCTTCTTCTAATGAGGTCAAATAAACAAACCTGTCTGCAAGCGCTAAAATTTGTGCTTCAACGGTCATTCGGTCTCCAATAATATTTCCAGGAAATCCTTTGCCATCATATTGCTCATGGTGTTGGAGGATTGCTTTTTCTGCTTCTGGAGAGATGATCATTTTTTGCGTTTTTATGATATTCACAGAAATCCTCGGATGATCTAAATAGATTTGTCTGTATTCTTCAGGGATTTCTGCTGTTGGTAAATTTTTGTATTCTTCGGGAAAATCAGACAAAGCAACATCATGTAGGAAGCCTGCTATTGCTATGTCGGTGGCATTAGGTAAACCCATGCCAATGGCAAATAATCCAGCCACAGTGGATACATTGCTAGAATGATTATAGCCTCCAATTGATCCGCCCATTGTTCCTAAGAGTTGATTGTACCAGTTTGTATCGCTACTGCCGGTAATATATGTGGATACAATATTTTTGCAATTTTCGAGCATTTCCCGACCTGAGTTAAAGTCTTTAGACTGGTCTGCTTCAAAAATTCCAATAAAAAGGCTTCGAATGGATTCTTGTAATTTCTCTTCTCGCTCAGTTTGGGTAAGTGGTCCGGTTCCTGATGCTAAGTCTTTCAATTGCTCTGCCGTATAATCATAAAACTTGCCTATGTCGCTGGCATGTATTTGTAAGTTTCCTTTGTTATGCTCTTTTAATTTTTCTAATTTCTTCGAAGAAAATATCTGGTCTTTGTTTGAAAACATCACATATTTTTTATTCAAAGGGAGATAAACATAGGTGTCGAAACCCAATTTAGTATCTTCACTGAGGTCAACAATTTTAATGTTTTTAAACATACGCTTTTTTAGAAGTTCAGGATCGATAAATCCGACGATCTTATCTTTTAAAAGTTCTTTGTCTAATGGAAGCAAGAAAGCGTGATCAAAACCATTTTTTATCATAGTTTTATCAGAAAATAATGATTTGTCTGCAGTGATAAATAATCCAGGAGTTTTTGGACATTGATTGTTGAAGATTTGGGCCACTTCGTAGCAAAAAGGCAATCCAAGCAGAGGGCCACAGACCATAAAAGCATATTGACCGTCTTCATAGTTCTCAAAAGAGTCTTCAAATTCTTCTTTTTTTCGAACTTGTACGATCTCACATCGATCTTCACCGATAGGTTCAATTATGGTAGTTAAAAGATCGTTATTGAAAGCAATAGCTAAGATTTTAACTTTTTGAGTTTCGTCCAAAGACATGTGAAGTCCTAATCTGGGTCAACTAAAATTTCTATAAAAAAGTTTCCAGCAGAGGACTCAAAGGGGAGTACAATAGCTGGATATTTACTACGGAATTGGACTTTGAGTTTTTCTCCAATAAGAACAGTAGGGATAGCTCTTTCTAATTTATAGCCTTTGGTTTGAAGTGCTGTTTTAGCGGTTCCAAAAATTATATTCAGTAATTCTCCAGCGCAGTCAGAAACCTCTTCATTAAGCTCTTGAGGAGTTTCATCGAGCATGCTTTCGTATATTTTAAAAAAAGTCTCTGAGTTAAAACAAAGAGCTATGCTTCCAGAAAACTGTTGGCAGGTTAAATTTATGATTCCGGCTATTTCTATTGAAGTAGGGTAATCATCCGTATTTTTCTTAATAAAAGCTTTGCTCGGAGTTATTTGAATATTTGCCTGAGTTTCAAGAGTTGTTTTTGCGGCGCCGATAAAAGGGTTTAAAAATTCACCGTCAACCTTAGGAGCTGCATTTTTTTCTGACACAATGGGATCCTTTCCTTTAAATCACATTAAAATTTTACAAGTTTTTTAGCTTCATTCAAATGACTTACTGGGGAAAATACATTTTTTAGACCTTTTTGTACTATGTCATTTTCTAAATTTTTATTTAAGTTGATGGTGGCCATGACTTTTCCATTCTCCTTTAGCCTTCTATTGAATTGTGTGAGTATTCTAAAGACTTCAGGCCGGATATTACGAACCTCTTTAAAGTCGAATAGATGAATGTTTGCCGGCGAGAGTTGCCACATCTTAATTTGCATTTCTAGTACCTTAACAATTTCTTCAGAATTTAGGTCTGGGCAAGAAATAATATTTAGATCTTCATGTTGTGCTGTCCGAAAACTCAAGGTGGTTCCTTTTATACAAAATTTATTTAGCGTGTAGATCCTAGCTTATCCAGTTTCCGTGGGGAGGTAAATATTAAATCTAGTATTGTCCCCACTGTCATCATACTCAATTATCCCGTTATGTTTCTCTATAATAGATTTAGTGATGGATAAGCCAAGTCCAGTTCCTTTGTCTGGGTCTTTGGTCGTATAAAATGGATCAAATAAGTGCGCTGCTATTTTTGGAGGTATTTTGTCACCACTGTTAATAACGGATAATTCGAGCGCCTCCTCCGAGACTTCAATCTGGACAATGATCCAGGGGGAAGGGGAGTCTTCAATGGCATGGATCGCATTGTTAACAAGATTGAGAAGGGCTTGGGATAGCTGAACATTTAAGCACTTGATCAAGATATCTTGCTTTGGCGGAAAGTAGGTGTATTTTATTCCTTTTTGTTGAATTTGCTCGAGATAAAACATCTCAGTATTTTTAATAATCTCAGAAATATTTGTTTCTAT
>JAGRAA010000329.1 GCA_020435185.1 Bdellovibrionales bacterium
TGAATTCATTGAGTTAGCCAATTTCATTAATCAGACACTTGACAGCCTTCTTGAGCAAAAACAAATGTTAAAAAATGAAGAAGATAGACATAGGCAATCAGAACAATTATTAAATATTGCAAAAGAAGAAACCATACGAGCAAATGAAGCAAAAACGAGATTTTTAGCAAATATGTCTCATGAATTTAGAACCCCTTTAAACTCGGTCATCGGATTTTCTCAAGTCTTACAGAGAGATCTTAGACTCACTGAAAGTCAAAGAAACCATATAAAAACCATTCATAAAAGCGGCAATCATCTTCTTCAACTCATAAACGATACTCTAGATCTATCCAAAATAGAAGTCGGCAAAATGTCTATTCAAGAAAATCCTTTTTCTATCTCTGATCTATTAAAAGATCTCAGAGAAATGTTCAAATTGAATTCCAAGGAAAAAGGCGTCGATTTGAAGGTTATGATTCAAGGTTTTTCTGCCACCGACTATTTTATAGGAGACAATTTAAAATTAAAGCAAGTTCTCATAAATCTTGTTGGGAATGCTATTAAATTTTCAGAATCTGGGGTAGTCAAACTGAGAGTAAGAAAAAGTTCTGAAGATTTATTTTTATTTGAAGTTATTGATCAAGGACCTGGAATGGAACGCCCCCAACTCAGAGATGTCTTCGAACCTTTTTCTCAAGGAAGATCTGGTGAATTAGAAGGAGGGACGGGTCTAGGATTATCTATAAGCAAAAAGTATGTAGAATTTCTTGGCGGTCAACTTAAAGTAAAAAGCGTCCCTGAAAAGGGGTCTAAGTTTTATTTCATAATCAAATTGGAAAAGGCATCAGTTCAAACAAAAAATCATTCAAAGAGAAACTCCATTGATTCGAACGATAAACCCATTAATATTAAGGAATTAAACGTCCATCAAGAAATACTCGAAGAACTGATCATAGCTGCTGAAATGCACAATATCACTTTATTAAAAAAACTTTGTAAACAACTTAGCAAAATGAAACCTGACGATCAAACTTTGGCCAGAGAAATCGAAAAACTTCTCAAAGACTATGATCTTACCGCTATTCAATTGTTACTACAGCGAGGCTCCCATGCCGCTTGATTCTTCTCAGTTAAAAAATGCTAAAATTCTTATTGTAGACGACAATAAAATCAACATAGACGTATTGATTAGTGCATTAGAGCCTGAAGGCCCATTTTTATCAGTGGCTCATTCAGGAGAGCAGGCTATAGAACTAGCTCAAAAAATTATTCCTGATATTATACTTCTCGATGTAATGATGCCTGGAATAGATGGATTTGAAACTTGTAAGCGAATAAAAGCCATTCAAACTCTTGAAAAAGTTCCAGTCATTTTTATCACCGCTAAAAACGAAAGTGATGATATCGTTAAAGGATTTGAATCTGGAGGCATTGACTATATCCAGAAGCCATTTGATTTTTCAGAAGTTATTGCTAGAGTTTATACTCATTATCTAAACTACACTTTGCAACGCCAAATTGTTTTTGCTCGAGACGAAGCTCTGAAGGCACATCAAGAACTTTCAAGCGCACAAGAAGAAATTCTAGAAGCTGAAAGAATAAAATCTCTTACAAAATCTATTACAAACTTTGCCCACGAAATCGATAACCCCTGCAATTTTGTTATGAATAACATACAGGGAGCAAAGAAATCAGCCTCCTCCATTGAAAGTATATTAAATCAAGTCCTATCCGAGGACGAAGAGGGTCAACGTCTAAAAAACCTTTTAGATCCTCATTTTAAAAAGCTCTATGAGTTAGTAGAACTTTCACAAATTGGTGCGAGGCGAATTATTAAGACTGTAAAAGAGCTGCGAGACCTGTCCGCTGACGGAAAAGGCTATCTTCAACCTCACGATATCGGTGTCATCCTAAAAAAATCTGTTGAAGTCATAGAGTCTAAGTTCCTAAAAATATCATACGTAAAATCCACTGATCCGCCATTAGTCTACGCTGATGGAAGGCGATTAGTTCGAGCCCTTGAACATATTCTACTCTTCAGCTTAAGATCAGCTCAAGTTCAACAGTCTCACCCCGAAGTTCAAATCCAAATTGATTTTTCTGAAAAAGAGGTTTTTATCATTGTTTCAGACAATGGTCTTGTTTTGTCTAAACAAGAGTATGCAAGCCTTTTTGAGCCTCTTTACTATTCAAAAAAATTAGATAAACATTCAAGGATTGGACTTTCTCTAGCATACAATATAATATCTAAGCATAAAGGAACAATTAAAGCCAAAGCAGAGAATAACAAAAACACTATACAGATTACAATACCTGTATTTAGCGAAGAAAATGTAGCATGAGCTCTTCTAAATCAAAATCCATTGAACAAAAATCAATTAAGTTAAATTCTCCGAAATTAAACATTGAGGCTTTAGAGAAAATAGAACAGCAAAGTAAAAAAAATTTTCAAGAAAAGAAAGACTACACGGTATTGTGTGTAGATGACGAAATAGTAAATCTAAAAACTCTAAAAAACCTATTAGAAGACTACTACAATGTATTTATTGCTGAAAACGCAGAACAAGGCCTCAATATAGTCGAGAATAATATCGTTGATGTTATTATTACTGACCAGCGAATGCCTGGAATGCAAGGTACTGAGTTTCTAGAAGAACTAAAAAAACGAGAGTTATCTGATAATATTCGCATTATATTAACTGGGTATACGGATATTAATGATCTTATAGATTGTATAAATAATGGGCTTATCGATCGTTACCTTATTAAACCCTGGAATGCTGAGGAGCTATTGGGAATCATTAAAGATTCCATTTCAAGAATAACAACAAAACGCACATTGAATAAACTTTTACCCGACCAATTTATTAAAAACTTATATCCCGAGGGTTTAGAAGCTGTGAAAGTGGGATACGGCGCAGAAGTTCAATGTGTAATTTTGTTTGCAGATATTCGACATTTTACAACTCTTGCCGAAAACATGCAGGCCTTAGATGCGTTCAAGATGATCTCCAGTTATTTTAATTATATCTCTCCTATCGTAGATAAATATTATGGTTTCATCGACAAATTCTTAGGAGATGGAATTATGGCGATATTTAATCGTAAAGAAAAATACACAAACGATGCCGTTCTCTGTAGTATAGCTCTCGTTGAAGCGACTCAAAAATACAACGCCATTCATAGAAAAACCGACAGAACAACTTTGCAGCCGGGCCAGTCTCCCAGAGACCCCCTCTCTATTGGAATGGGATTATATTCAGGAGAAGTTGTTCTTGGAACAGTTGGTTTTGACAATAGACTCGATTTTACCGTCCTTGGAGATACCGTTAACACCGCTTCTCGAGTACAAGGCCTTACGTCAAGATTAAATATTCCCATCGTAATCCCAGAGCAAATTGCTCAAAAGAATGAAAAACATATTTTAAAACGATACATC
>JAGRAA010000330.1 GCA_020435185.1 Bdellovibrionales bacterium
AGTTATCAGAAGTTAAAAATTCCGGTTTGGGCGCTGTATGGTGAGAAGGATAAGATAGTAGACAATTCTATAACCGCATTAAAAAAAGTGGCGAACCCCGATATTCAACTTGTTGGGGTTCCTGGAGGTGGTCATTATGGACCAGATGAGAAATCTGTACAAGATATCGCAATGGATATATTAACTCGAATTTACTTTTCTAAAGAAAGCGAAGAGGTCATGCAAAAAATTAGCTGCGAAGGTATATTTAAGCTAGTGTCATTTCATTAATGAATTTTTTTAAACGGCTCTGATAATCTTCATCATTATAGGCTAATTCCTTTATGCATGGTTTTATTCGCTCTTCACAGCTTTGAAGACTACATCGCTCACAAGTCGAACCAACAGTAACTATTTCGAAGTTATTCGCGCCTAAAAATTTTATTTTATCTTTCACGTTTTTATTGAGCTGAATACCAAGCGTGACGTTTTTGGAGTGAACGGAGTTTATTTCGGCTGGATGTGAAATAGATAAATTAAAGTAAGTATTTTCACTTTGATAGAATTTTGAAACTTGTCCGTCAGCGACTATTCTCTGATTTTTTCTATCTTGTGAAATTCGTGTTGTAACCCATCGTCGGCAGTAGCTTTCACCGGCTCGATTGGCGTGTGGGGCATGAAGTGCAGAGAGATGAAGTTCATGGCTCATGTTGTATGTAGAGGAGAGGGGATTGAAATCCATTCTTAATAAATACAAACGATCTATTTCAAAGTGTTGAGGTAATACTTGCGAAGTTCTGTGGAATACGCTTTCAAATGTGCCAGGATAGGATTGAACTATATCTATCCAATCTTGACCTTTGAACTCTTTTTGAGAAAACCATGCTTCTAATTGAGAACAAAGTTTATGTCTTCTTACTAGCAAAGCTCCAGAAAAATAAGAGGCTTTAAAATTATCTAAAAACTCATCAAATGAGTCTACGGATTTGGTCTCTGAAGTCAGAGACTTTGGTTTTAAATTAAGTATTTTAAAACCAATCTCTCTTCCTAAAATAAAGTTTACTTCTCTTGTAGAGAGTTTGTCGTTGAGAACTATTTTACAATCGCCCACTCTCACAAAATAAAGATGATTGAATTCAGAAGAGCCTTTGCCGAAGTCTTTGAATTCAAAATTAATCCCTAGTTGGGGTAAAATTTTATTCTTTAAATCTTTAAAGCAAGATTCAGGATCTGAAGAAATAGAATTTTTTTGCACAAAATCATCGACGGCTCGTTCAATTTCAGGAAAGATATTTCGGTGATGATCGAGATAGTTTCTTAAGCCAGAATCGAAAAAGTCTTCTACACGAATATCATACATGCGAGCAAGCTCCAGAAAGGTACCAAAAAAACCACTCATTTCATTTGGGTACTTGGCGATCAATTCAAAAATACTAGAGGAAGGGAGTCCAAAGATCTCAAATGGAATTTCTTGAAAAAGATTGCCCTGTAAAAGTTTAGAAATAGTTCTCATTTCTTGTTCTAGTTCAAGCGAGGTGAGTTCTTCAAAGTCGATCCCTAAGACTTTTGACAAAACAATGATCTTGTCTGCCTTGGGATACTTTTTACCTTTCTCAATTTCATTTAAATAAGAGGGGGAAAGCCCAGAGGCTTTTGATAACTCTTTGAGGCTCAGGCTCTTTTTGCTTCGTAAGGACCTTAGTTTTATTCCAAAAATAAACCTAAGGGTTTCTTCGTCTAAATGCATCATTTGGCGATTATAGAGATAAACGCAAGAATTTCCAATAATTATCATCGTCCATGATAAAAAAACAAGCATCTGTGAAAAATTTGCTTTTAGCGAAAATATATTATTAGCGAATATTCGCTTGACCGGAGGGGGAGAATAATCGAATGATTAACCCAATGGAGTTCAATTTTTAAATGGGAGTATGAGCACGATGGATTTAACTTTCGAAGGAAGCTTTGCTGAGAGCAGAGACAAGACCCTTTTTAACGATCAAATGATTCAACATCTTTTTGAATTGCATGAAGAGTTCGAATCCTCTCGTCAAGATCTCCTCAAGCAAAGAGAAGAAACGCAGTTAAACTATGATAAAGGCGGCTATCCTCATTATCTTTTGAATCACCCTGCTAAGCACGAGAACTGGCAAGTCGCCGCAATTCCCGAAGATTGCAGAGTGAGACGGGTGGAGATCACTGGTCCGGTAAGCAGTGCTAAAATGGTTATCAATATGCTGAATCCCAATCAAGAGGGAATCGCTGCGGATATGGCGATGTTGGATTTTGAAGACTCTATGAAGCCTACTTGGGAAAATGTTTTAAGTGGATTACATAACGTTGTAGGAGCTATCCAGGGAGATCTGACTTTCGAGCAAGTTTCTTCCAACGGGAGTGTTAAAAAGTATGCTTTAAACCCTAAGGGGCCTCGAGCTCACGTTATGGTGCGAGTGAGAGGTCTACATATGGTTGAATCTCATGCCCATGTAAAAAACTCTCCTATTAGTGCGGGAGTTTTTGATGCCTATATGGTGGCGGCATTAACAGCCAAAATTCAACTTTCACGTGGGGAAACCCCCATGTTTTATATTCCTAAAATGGAACACTTCAAAGAAGCTGCCTGGTGGAACTCTTTGTTTGCCGCTATCGAGAGAAAATTGAATCTGTCCTCTTCGTCGTTGCGAGTAACGGCATTGATAGAAACTTTACCAGCGTCGTATCAAGTGGAAGAAATGCTTTATGAACTTAGAGAAAGAGCTTTGGGATTTAATGGCGGTCGTTGGGACAAAATCTTTTCAGATATAAAAACATTGAGAATGCATGAGAACAGGATCATGGCTGATCGTTCTTATATTGATATGACAAGAAGTTGGATGGACAACTACGCAAAGAATATTATCAAGATATGCCATAAACATGGAGCTTACGCGTTGGGGGGAATGTCAGCATTTACTCCGGGAAAAGACGAAGCGACTAGAATTGAACAAATAAAGAAAGTAGAAGCAGATAAGGCTAGAGAAGCTCAAATAGGTCATGATGGATGTTGGGTTTCCCATCCGTTTTTTATAAAAATGGCCAGAGATCAATTTAAAGAAGAAAATCAACTTCATCGACTGCTCGAAAATTTTTTAGATCAACCAGATTTACTTCCTCAGTCGGACGGGCCCAAAACCATTGAGGGATTAAGAAAAAATATCCGAGTGGGTATCGCTTATCAAAAAGGTTGGAATGAAGGTTTGGGCTGTGTGGCTTTTGATAACATGATGGAAGATTTAGCTACTTTAGAAATATCTAGAGCGCAAACATGGCAATGGCTACATTTTAAAGTGACTCTTGATGATGGAACTCAGGTCACCAAAGAATTGGTAAAGAAAATTTTCGCGGAAGAGTGCGAAAAAATAATTTCTGAATTTAATGGACAGGAAAAGGATCAGTGGATTGAAGCTAAAACGATGGCTGAGGAAACTTTTTTAATGGATAGATTGAACAACTTTTTCGGAGATATACAACAAAGGAAGGCACAATGAGTTCACAACAAATAGGAAACACTTGGAAGACAGACGAAAGATGGAAAGGGATAAAAAGAGAATATTCCGGTAATGACGTGGCTAGATTAAGAGGCTCTATTCAAATTGAATATACTCTTGCTCAAAGAGGAGCAAAAAAATTATGGAATGAGCTACATAGTGAAGAGCCTGTAAGAGCTTTAGGGGCATTAACTGGAAACCAAGCAATGCAACAGGTTAAAGCAGGATTGAAAGCTATTTATTTATCAGGTTGGCAGGTCGCCGCTGATGCAAACCTATCAGGACAAATGTATCCTGATCAAAGTTTGTACCCGGCAAATAGCGTTCCTCACGTGGTTAAAAGAATTAACCAAACCTTTCAAAGAGCGGACCAAATACAGCACGCAGAAGGAAGTGCGGATATAGATTATTTTGTTCCTATTGTGGCGGATGCTGAAGCAGGATTTGGAGGAGCACTAAATGCCTTCGAATTGATGAAAGGAATGATTGAGGCTGGTGCTGCCGGAGTTCATTTTGAAGATCAATTAGCCTCTGAAAAAAAATGCGGACATTTAGGTGGAAAAGTATTAGTCCCCACACAGCAATTCATTAATACCTTAAAATCTGCTCGTTTAGCAGCGGATGTTTGTGGGGTTCCTACTGTTCTTATTGCAAGAACAGATGCCAATGCAGCGAAACTTTTAACTTCAGATATTGATCCGTATGATCATCCAACTTTAACAGGGGAGAGATCACCGGAAGGATTCTTTAGAGTAAAAGATGGTATTGAGTCTGCTATTCGTAGAGGATTAGCTTATGCTCCCTATGCTGATTTAGTTTGGTGTGAAACTTCTCATCCAGATTTAGAGGAAGCAAAAAGGTTTGCAGAGGCCATTCACGAAAAATTCCCAGGAAAGCTTTTAGCGTATAACTGTTCTCCTTCATTTAACTGGTCTAGGCATTTAGATACTGCGACGATAGCAAAGTTTCAAAGAGAATTAGGAGCAATGGGATATAAGTTTCAATTTGTAACATTAGCAGGATTTCATGCTTTAAATTTTTCAATGTTTTCTTTGGCACAGGGTTATCGTGATCATGGGATGGCCGCCTATGCAGAGTTGCAGGATCAAGAGTTTGCTAGAGAAGTGGATGGTTACACAGCAACTAAGCATCAAAGAGAAGTGGGCACAGGATATTTTGATCAGGTCAGCCAGGTGGTTACGGGAGGAAATTCCTCTACTTTAGCCATGGAAGATTCTACAGAAACAGATCAATTTGTTCACGCTTAAGTTTGAGTTTACTAGTCCTTCGGTATGAAAGTGCCGAAGGACCATTGAAGCTTGTCTTTAATTTATTTTTTGCTTTGATCTTGGATTCATTAAGGAGCCATGCTTTAATTAAAGACTATGGAAGTAAATAAAAAACCAAATTTTTTGATAATTTTTTTAGACTTCATTTTATTTTTTAGTAGTTTTCAATGTTTTGCTGCGAGTGGCTCTTATCTTTCTTCAGTCCAAGATATTATTAAAGAAATACGTCCTCAGCCTTCGTTCGATGATATAGAGAGTTTTTTAAGGGCCTCTCCAAAAGTAGATAAAACTCATTCTATAGAAGAAAGTGCAGAAAAAATAACCGAATATATATTTAAAAAGCTCAAGATTAAAGCCGACCAAAGTTATTTGTCGAGAGCGCAGAAGGATAATATTTTGCCTGATGGCGTGTTGACTTCAAAAAAAGGACATTGTGTAGGATTAACCATTTTATTTTTGCTTATTGGAGAAAAAAATGGACTGGATGTGGGATTGGTCAGAGCTCCAGATCATGTTTTTCCTAGAATTTGTAACCAAAGTAAATGTTTAAATATTGAAATGCTTCGTGGTGGGGACATTAAAACCAATGATTACTACATTAAGAATCTTTTTATTAGTAAAGACGCTTTAGCAAAAAAACTTTACTTACAAACGTTAAAGTCTCCACTAGAATTGAAAGCTAGTATTTATCTTGGGTTAGGGTATGTGGCAAATTATGCTAAGCAAAAAGGTTTGGCTGAGTTATTTTATACAAAATCTATAGAAAATTCTACGACTTTTGCGGAACCTTATTCTAATAGAGCGGCTATATATGTCGAGACCGGTCGATTAGATCAAGCAAAGCAAGAACTGAAGAAGGCATTGTCCATTAATCCTACTCATTATGCTAGCTTGGTTAATTTGGGTGTTATAGAAAATAATCAGGGGCATATCAAAGAGGCTCTTCAATATTATGATCGCTCTTTAAAGGTCAATCCGTTGGCCGTTAAAGCATATAGAAGAAGGGCTAGTATTTACGAAAGCACGAAGGACAATAAACGGGCCATAT
This sequence comes from Bdellovibrionales bacterium, assembly GCA_020435185.1. GTDB lineage: Bacteria > Bdellovibrionota > Bdellovibrionia > Bdellovibrionales > UBA1609 > JAGRAA01. Next base: position 5,844 of record JAGRAA010000330.1, read on the forward strand.
TGGATTTGGAAAGAATACTGATTATCGAGCCTAAATTTTGTGACGTCATTGAAGCTAAGGTTCGTTTAAAGCGATCATATGATAAATCTTACGATGCGACTGAAGATTCTCAAAAATTGTCACAACTTGTGTCTCAAAAGTCTTGTCTATATCTACCTGTGCAGTAATTCTTAATGTGTCATTTAGGACTCTCCTTTCAGTTTAAAATTTAACTTCGTAAAATTAAACTAACGAAAGAGTCCTGATTTATCATCCTTTTACGGGACATATATGTTGTAAATGTTT
>JAGRAA010000331.1:0-1679 GCA_020435185.1 Bdellovibrionales bacterium
GAAGAGATTTACACACAATGAAGAAAGCTATTCCTTTTACTAAACCTTATATTTATAAAAACGAATCTCAATATTTGCTGGACGTTTTAAAAAGCTCCCAATGGAGTGGTGACCGCACCTTCAGTAAAAAGTGTGAATCCTTTTTTAAAGAAAAGTACGGATTCTTGAGAACTCTTCTCACACCTTCTTGTACCGCAGCCTTAGAGCTCATGGCATTATTGATTGAACTTAAGGCCGGAGACGAAGTCATTATCCCCTCTTATACGTTTCCCACTACCGCTTCAGCTATGGCCTTAAGAGGCGCCACTCCTCGGTTTGTCGACGTGGACCCAAAAACCCTCAATATTACCTTAGATAAAATAAAAGAAGCTCATAATGAAAATACAAAAGCAGTTTTAGTGGTTCATTATGGCGGTTATGCTTGCGATATAGAAGCCATTGCCAGTTATTGCAAAGAACATAACCTTTATCTTTTTGAAGATGCGGCTCAATGTATTCATTCTTTTTATAAAGAAAAACCCTTGGGGTCTTTTGGAGATTTAGGAGCTATCAGTTTTCATGAGACAAAAAATATTTCTTGTGGAGAAGGGGGAGCACTTTTTATTAATAATCCAAAGCTCGTAGAGAATGCTGAGATAATACGTGAAAAGGGAACTGATCGATCAAAATTTTTACGCGGTGAAATTGACAAATACTCTTGGAAAAAAATTGGTTCCAGTTTTTTATTGAGTGAATTTAATAGTGCCGTTCTTCTCGCCCAACTTGAAGGAGTAGATGAAATCACTCGTCGAAGAACGACTTTATGGGATAACTATTATAGTGAATTAAAAAATCTAAGTGAAAGTAACGACTTTACACTGCCGAAGTTATTAGAAAACGTCCAAGGCAATGGACATATTTTTTGGATGACTCTAAAAGATGACCCTACTCAAAGTGAACTTCAGAATTACCTAAAAGACTATGGCATCACTGCCACCTCTCACTTTGTTCCTTTGCACGAATCAGACGCCGGTAGAAAATTCGGTAAAACTCAAGGAGGCCTAAATCTCACTAAAGATTTAGCCAACCGTGTTCTTAGACTCCCTCTTTTTTACGAATTGACCGATGAAAATCAAAATTACATTATTGAAAAAATAAAAGCCTTTTTTAAAAAGTAAAAAAGGCTCAAAAAAAGGTACGGACACACTTTGGTGTCCATAGCGCGTTAGCTAGATGACGCAGTACGGACACCAAAGTGTGTCCGTACCTTTTAACTATTATCGTTTAAGGTTGATAACTTCTGCTAAAAGCTCATCAGTTGTAGTGATGGTCTTTGCGTTCGCTTGGAACCCTCTTTGGTTTTGAATAAGGTTCACAAACTCTAAAGCTAAATCCACAGTGGATCTCTCTAGAGATTTTGCGAAAAGCTTACCTCGACCAGCTCTATTGGCTTTACCCACACTAGGTGAACCTGAACTTCTGGCTTCTTTCAGTCGGTTATTACCTACTTTAAATAACGCTTCAGGGTTTTCAAACTTTGCTAAAGACACTTGTGCTAGATCTTTAGTTTGTCCATTTGAATAAAGAGCTGTCAAAACACCTTCATCATTGAAAGAAAGGTTAGTGATAGTTCCAGCAGCAGATCCATCTTGCGACCAAGAGATCAGCCCAGAATCTCTACCATATTGTTTTGTTCCATC
>JAGRAA010000331.1:1794-4513 GCA_020435185.1 Bdellovibrionales bacterium
AAACCATCCACAGTAAAAGTCACCTGACCTTTAACCACTTCAGACAGCTCACCTTCTTTTCCTCCAGTGACTTCTTTGCCATCAACCAATCCTCGGTAAGACCAGGTTCTATCAGCTGTGCGATTAAAAAACATGGTCATTAAATGTTTATTCCCTTGAGAGTCATAAACCTCAATACCTGTTGTATAGTCAGAAGTTGAATGAGGATCTTTGGGGTCAAACGTTTTCGGCTCACGAACTCGTGAATCCAAATTCAATTCCATTTTTATAACTTCAGTAGGTTCCGCTGGAATCAACGCTCTTGGGAATTTAATATCATCCACTTTATTGATAATAGTTCCCTTTTTATCCGACTGAAAACCTTGAACTCTTTGGTTGTCGTTCGTGACCAAGTATCCTTCTTTATCGAAGTGAAAAGATCCATCTCTTGTAAAAGATTCTCCATCACTCCCTCTCAATACGAAGTAACCGTCACCACTAATAGCCAAATCTGTCGCTTTTTCAGTGGCGTCTACGTTTCCTTGGATAAGAATGGGATTAACGGCACCAATTTTAGTTCCTCTACCAATTTGGTTACCACCCAAAATCCCTTTTAAACTTTTGGATATAATGTCTTGGAATTCGGCACGGCTAGCTTTAAATCCAACCGTATTTGCGTTCGCTATGTTATCTCCAATAACACCTAACGCTTCACCTTGTGCGCTTAAACCGGATACACCGGTATAGAGAGATGATAATACTCCCATATATTGACCTCCTGTCATTAGCCGCATCAATCAGTCAGCAGCTTGGAGGGACCCCTTCCATGAAGTCCAGTCCCTGGTTATTATTCTTTTTTATATAATTACTGTACTATCTATATTTGTAAAAACGTTGTCTTTTAAATTCTCCTTATCCATTACAGTCACCACTGTTTTATTTTTTACACTAACTATCATTGCTGAGTTGTCACTTAATATTAAAGCTTCTTTCGATCCTTTTTTATCCGCTTCGTTCACAGCTCTTTCTATAGATTGAAGTTGATCAGGAGTGTAACTGATTCCTCTTCTCTGCATTCTCTCTACTGCATGGTTAGAAAATTTAAAACTCAGTGGTTTATCAGCTTTATCTGAGTCAATTTCTACTTTCTTCTGAACAGCTTGACTCAAAGCCTCTTTAAACTCATTTGCTTTAGCCTTTGATCCTTCACCATTTTTAGAAGGCTCTTGAAGACCAACTTTATTAATATTTCCTACATTCATAGTATTCATATTATAGTCCGGCGTTTATTCCTTGTTTTTTCATTTTATTAAGCAGTCCTCTATCCATGCCTACCGCTTCCATGTTAGACGCAGTTTGCGACGAATCAGATGGGTCCTCTTTATTTTCCTTCACTTTTACATTTTTTACTTCATGAGCTGGAGCCGATTGATCTTTTATCGTTTGAGGATCAATGATCGATTTGACCTCTGACATCTTCACGGATTGTGATCCCAGCATTAACACGGGACCTAGAGGTGAAAAATTCACTCCAGTAACAACTCCCTTAAATTTTGTCTCAGCATGAATTTTTTTACCAGCGCCGTCTCTAGCTTGAATATCGAGAGAGTAGTTTCCAGGTCTCGCTTTAGATCCATTATCAATAACTCCATCCCAATCAATCGTATTTTTTCCTTGCTTCAAATTATGGGCCGTAAACTCTCTAACAACATTCCCTAGTTCATCCTTTACAGCTAGATCCACCTGAGTGACATCTTGAGGAAGAGTAAAAGTTAACTCATGCTTTTGTGTCAAATCTGATCTAAATATTTTGGATGAGTCACCTTGTACCGCTTTTCCTATCATTTTTAATGCTTCAAATTGTTGACTCGGTTTTTGCGATTTCGCAAGCCCTTCAATGCTAGAGTTAATATTACTCAATTGCTCTAAAGAAGAAAATTGAGCTAATTGAGCAGCCATTTGATGACTTTCCATCGGACTTGTTGGATCTTGATTCTTTAACTGCGTAAGAAGTAATTTTAGAAAAGCCTCTTTATCTAATTCATTCCCTCCGACTTTTCTTTGAATCTTAGTAGGATCGACCCAATTAGGATCGGCCACTTGGTTGAGAACTTGTCCGAGATCTTTACCGTCAAAATATTTCTCTCTCTCAGAAGCACTCAACTGTTGATCCCCAGATCCTTTTAAAGACGATTGCTGCTGTGAGGGCGAAAATGTTTGTGTTCCACCTTTAATACTTATCATTTTATTTCATACTCCAAAAATTATACACTTATGCCACCAAATCCAACCTTCGACTAGACTTCTTAGCCTTCGTCGGAACAGGATTCCCCTCACTATAGTTTATCGCTCGATCTTCTAGTTGAGACTTAAATAAACTTTCTCCTGGATAACTAAAATTTTGCCTAAACCCTTGGTTATTTTGTCTAAAATCTTGTAAAAATTGTTGTGCAAAATGTCTTTCAGCATCTCTTTGCTGATCTTTGAATTGATCAGCAACATTATTTGATAAATCTACTTTAATCATGTCCACGTCTAATTTATGTGCTGCTAAGTTGGCTTTTAAATCACCTAAGCCTTTTTCGATCAATTTCTTTGTATGATTGTTTTCGGCTAATAAATCCACATGAACGCGACCATCTGCCACTTTAACTTTCATGGTGATTTCACCCAAACCATCTGGGTTTAACTTTATCTTTGCCTCGCCTCCACCTTTAGTGGCTAGAAGCTGAGACTGTTG
>JAGRAA010000332.1 GCA_020435185.1 Bdellovibrionales bacterium
TTCTTAAGAACCGTTAAGGGCCCTCTCTATAGATGAAACTCCGATTTCAATCTCTTACTTTCGGACTATTCAGCACCTCCATTGGGCGCACAATATTATTTCAATTGAGAGTTTAATGGGGCGGGGAAGTATTTCTCGAGCTTTTCGAAATTATTAGAAATTGCTGAGGTCAAGACGGTAGTGAAAGCGTCCAAAATAATTAATCCATTGGTGTTTGCATCTTTTTTAGATAGGGATCTAATCCTCTTTAGGGTTCCTTGATTTACTTTATTTATTTTGTCATACATTTCATCAAGACCAATAAGGTCAAAGTCAGCTTCATCTCCTCGTCTGTGGTTGAAGTATTGTCTCAGTAAATAAAAGCTTAAAACCCGCACAATGGTTTCTTCCATTGTGGAAAAAGGTAAATGGAATCTAGCCATGGGGCGGAGAGGATCCATATTGGGGCAGCCGCTAGTGGCCATTACAATACCCATAATAGAATAAAGTCCGTCTTGTAGGTTGGCGTTTTTAAAATAAACTCTTTCCTCGGTTTTAACGGTGACTTTTACCTCTTTATAAGAGGGATCTTCTTTAAAATCTTCGACGAAGACAGCCAATCCTACAGCTAAAGGGCAATGAGGATGAGTGCTCTCGTCTAAAGGGCAATTAGAGCATTGGCAGTGAGAGAGTTTTGTCCACTCTCGAGTTTGATCAGACCCTTCAGGGTAGATAAATTCTAAACTATCTCTGTCTAATCTGATATTATATGTAAAGTTAAGACCATCATCAGCCTTAAAGTTATATTGAATAAGAATTTGATTGTTGTTGCTCATAATGACTCTTGGTAATAATTATTTATCTTATCAAGAGCTCGCAGGAATTGGACTGAAATCGAATAATATAGACCTTGGTCGTTGAAAAAAAAGCGATTTGTATAAAAGGTCAGCGAATACAAAATGCTGGGGACACATTTGACTTATGGCTGGATAAGATCCCATTTCTTAATTTGCCATTTAGTTTGGCAAGTCGCTACAGGCTCTCGCTTTGAGTTAAAAAGCTTCGTTTCCATATAAATCCAGGCTTCTTCTTCTATATTTTTAGGGAGAGCAGGTGGTCGCTCCGAACGAGCTATGACCTTATTTCGAACTTGTTTATGGTACTGAATCTTAAGTTCTCCTAAAATGAGTCTATATTTATCAGGAGGAAAATTTTTTGCCAAAAACAACCCAGCCGGATACTCTCCCATAAGTGCTAAAGCACAGGCATGTACTCCTCCTAAATGATTTTTTCTTCGACTTCCTTTTTTGGATTCTATTTCGATATAATCGTCTGAAATGTTTGTAACACGAAGCCCTAGACCTTTGTTAAAGGGAATCATTTTCTCAAGAAGAGTATCTATAAATTTATAGCGTAAAAAGGTTTGAGGAATTTTTTCGGCCAATCTCATGAAGTCCACTTTAAACATTGTTTTTGGCCTCCCAAAATTCTGTAACCAACCGATCGATGATTTCTTTGCAAGGTAAGATTTCGTTAACTAACCCTGAGGATTGTCCTGCAGACCACACTGGTGCCTTATGAGGGCTTGAGATCGCTTTTTCAAATATTTTATACCCCATATAATGAACAAGAGGGACAATATACTTTTTTGTACGAGGGTTTTCTTTTAACCACTTCACGGCAAAGGGGAGATCTTTTGAAAGACTCTTGAGGTATTCATTATTAATGTAAGTTGCAGGTGTTCCGGTAATTCGAGGAGTAAGAATAATATCATCAGGGGTAGCATCAATGATTGCGTTTTTGTATTCGATGGGTATGGAGGCCTCAGTGCTGGCAATAAATCGAGTTCCCACATGAACCGCTGAAGCTCCTAAGGCCAGAGCAGCGAGAAGAGCAGAGCCATGAGCAACCCCTCCTGCGGCAATGATAGGAATATGCAGTTCTTTTTTTAGCCATGGAATAAGAACAAAAGGATTAGTAGGGCCGGCATGACCTCCAGCTCCAGCACTTACGGCTACGACACCATCGGCGCCCAAATCTTCTACTTTTTTAGCATGCTCTAAATTTGTGACGTCGCAAATGACCTTTGCACCAATTTTGTGCGCTTCTTCTATGACTGTTTTTGGATTTCCTAAGGAGGTTACAAATAGATCAACCCCATTGTCTAAGGCTATCTTTAGGTCTTGCGATTGCCGTCGGTTACTTTTGTTAACGATAATATTAACACCAATAGGTTTATCTGATGATTTTTTGATTTTTTTAATAGCATCCGCGTATCGATCTGTCGGTCTAAAGTTTAAGGCTGGAAAAGTTCCAAGTCCACCCGCATTGGAGACCTCGATGACCATGTCTTCATTAGAAACTAAAAACATAGGCGCACCTATAATTGGGTACTTTATCCCCATCAATTGAGTAAATGCAGTATGGATAGGCTCATTTTGATTTGTCACGAACAACCTTTGTTAGCTCTTTAATGATTGTATCTAACCACT
>JAGRAA010000333.1 GCA_020435185.1 Bdellovibrionales bacterium
AGCTCCTATCTTTTTTGTGTCTAAACTTACCACCGCAATTTTTTGTTTAGACTTAATAACCAACTCGCTAGCAAACTTTATTAAAGAAGAAGTTTTTCCTTGAGAATGAGGACCCAAGAACAAATGATTCTTGCCTTCGTATCTCTCTTCACAAACTTTTAGGTAAGATAAAAAATACTTTGCTAAATAGGCATTCACATAAGGCTTCTTTTTATACAAACTAGGATCCAATGAACTCTTTACTTTTTGCACTAATTCTGTTGAATTCTTTGAATTGATCCCATTCGATTTTAGATGTTCATAGAGGTAACTCAGTTCATAGGGAATTCCCTCGACAGCTCCTGGATGAAGGCTTATAAAATTTTGAGGTACATTGTTGAAATTGTTAATAATTTGTTTCAACATTTTAATCTCATTTTTTAAGCTTTCAATAGTGTCATTATCTACCGGCTTCGCTCCAACCCTAACTTCTGACGGTGAGGTCTTCTGTACCGCTCGCCAAGCTTCTTGAACTGCACTTTTTATTCTATTGTTTGCGCTAAGCCTTGGCTCTTCAGCCTTGTTGACCCCTCTCTCTTCATAAGTCATTTGATTGTCTAATTGCTCATTGATATTTGGAAAATCCTGCACCACAGGCTCTTCATCTTGGATATCCACATATCTTTGCTGAGTAAATTGAACACTCTTTCTCGCAAACTCCTGCTGCGCGGAACGTAAAGTCTTATCGATAAAATCTCTTTGTTTTTGAACTGGTGCGTTCTTAAAAACCTCTCTTGCCGCCTGACTCAACTTTGATTCTGCAAATTCTTTTACTTTTAATTTGCCTTCAGAAATCGCCGCCGTAATCTCTATACTGCCACTTCCGCCGATTCCAAATTTAGGTTTATGCTCTTTTGCTGATAAAATTATAGCATCGGGTCCTAGATTATTTTTCACCAACGCAAGGGCATCTTGAATAGTTGACGCTTCAAATTTTTTAACTAGCATGGGCAATCTCCACTAATCCAACAGATTTCACTTTTGCTTCTCCTGTAATTTCATTATGAGAAAGGACGGTAAGCTGGGGTATAAATCTATTCATTAATTTAAATAAATGTCTTCTTACGGTCGGACTAGTAAGAAGAATAGGCTGTCCTGCAATCTCAGGATTGTCTTGAATTTTTTGAGAGACATCATTAATCAAATTTTGTGCTGTATGTGGGTCCATAACTAACTGAACCCCTTGCTCTGTTTGCAGTAGAGAATTAGATATAAGTTCCTCGGCATTTGGCGAAAGATTCAATACTTGTACCTCTCCCTCATCTGATAAAATTTTAGTTGTAATTCCTCTCGCTAAAGCTTTACGTACAGACTCTGTAAGAACCTCTAAGTCTTTCGTGTTATCTGAATTATCCGCAAGAGCCTCGAAGATCGTTAATAAATCTCTAATCGAAACTTGCTCTTTAAGTAGGTTTTGCAACACCCTGACCACTTGACCCAGCGCCAATTTATCAGGAATCAGCTCTTCAACTACTTTTGGATAATTCTTTTTAAAGTTTTCCACCAAATTATTAACTTCTTGTCTCCCTAGCAATTCATACGCATGAGTTCTAATGGTCTCCGTAATATGAGTAGCCATCACAGTAGGAAGATCCACAACCGTATATCCGCTTAATTCAGCCTCATCTTTCATAGATTTACCTATCCATAAAGCATCAAGGCCAAATGCCGGTTCAGTAGTAGGAATTCCGTCTACTGTCTTAATGACGTTTCCTGGGTCCATAGCTAGATAACAGTCTGTTCTTAGATTTCCTCCACAGACTTTATTGCCTTTAATCATTAACCGGTATTCACCAGGATCTAATTGTAAGTTATCTCTTATATGGATACTGGGAACAATAATTCCTAAATCAATAGCAAATTGTTTTCTAATGCTAACAATCCTCTCTAATAAGTCTCCAGATTCTTCTGATTCCACGATATTAATTAATCCGTATCCAACCTCTAGCTCAATAACATCGAGAGGGAGTAAACTTTCAACGTTTTCTTTTTCAGGCCTTGCCGCATCCTCTTCTTGTTGTTTAATTTTTTGTAACTCTTTATCTTCGTTATATGCTTGAACTCCATAAGCCACGCCAATCATTAATATGGAAATTGCAAAAAATGGAATTTTCGGTAAACCCGGGACTAAGCCTAAAAACCCTATAATACCTCCAACTATGTACATAGACTTAGGCTTTAAAAACAATTGACCGGCCATAAGAGTTCCAACATTCTCTTTGGCTGAGCTTCTAGTAACCACAATACCAGCTGCCGTCGAAATAATAAGAGCTGGAATTTGAGAAACTAACCCGTCCCCCACAGTTAGCATCGTATATGTTTCGGCGGCCTCGGCAATGCCTAATCCTTTTTGCAAAACCCCTATTAAGAGTCCTCCAATAATGTTAACTAAGGTGATAATTATTCCCGCAATAGCATCGCCTCGCACGAATTTACTGGCACCATCCATGGCTCCATAAAAATCGGCTTCCTGTTCAATTTCTTTTCTTCTTTCTCTGGCTTCTTTTTCTGTGATTAACCCGGCATTGAGATCAGCATCAATCGACATTTGCTTACCAGGCAACGCATCCAAGGTAAATCGAGCAGCAACCTCAGCCACTCTTCCTGAACCTTTGGTGATAACGACAAAGTTAATTACGACAAGAATAATAAAAACAATTAAGCCTATGACATAGTTATTACCTATAACAAAATCACCAAAAGCAGCAATAACCTGCCCTGCTGCCGCATCACCAGTATGGCCCTTTGTCAAAATCAATCGTGTTGAAGCGACGTTTAAGGCTAATCGAAAAAGTGTGGTTATTAACAACAAGCTTGGAAATACTGAAAAATCTAATGACTTTTCAGTATAGATGGCGACGAGTAAAACCAACAAACCCATAGTTAACGAAATCGTCAAAGCTAAATCCATGATAAAAGCTGGAAGTGGCAGTATCATCACAACAAGAATTCCAATAAGCGCGACCGAAACCAACAAGTCTACATTTTTAAGATACTTTTCGTTTTTCTTTAGAAACAACAGCATGGATTCCATTAAGTTACTTTCCTTTTCTTCAACCTATATACATAAGACAATACTTCAGCGACTGCTGTATACAGTTCACGAGGTATATTCTGTCCAATTTTTATGGTTTTAAATATCGTTCTAGCTAATGGTTTGTTTTCAACAACCGGAATGGAGTGCTCTTTGGCAAGACTTTTAATCTTTTCCGCAACCAGATCAGCCCCTTTTGCAATCACGGTGGGAGCAGCCATTGTATGATCATACTTTAGCGCCACTGCAATATGAGTAGGATTCGTAATAATAACATCTGCCTTAGGGACCTCCGTCATCATTCTACGATTTGCCATCTCTCTTTGAATTCTTCTAATTCTTGCCTTGATAAGGGGATCCCCCTCTCTAGACTTATGTTCTTCTTTAACTTCTTGCTTAGTCATTTTCATTTGTTTTTCTAATTCAAATCTTTGAAATCCATAGTCAATGGTGGCGAGTATTATCATGAAAACTCCAACTCCCAAAAACAATCTAACCGTTATATCTCCAATATAAGCTATAATCTGCTCAATAGAAAAATTCACAAGAATGGGAAGCTTTAAAATGTCATTCTCTAGTATCCAAAAAACTATCATTCCCACGACAACGACTTTAATCACGGCTTTAAGACCCTCTACCCAAGATCTCAAACTCATAATTCTTTTAAACCCTTCTACCGGATTTAGTTTTTCAAATTTTAACTGCAGCGCCTCTTCATTGATAACAAAACCTACCTGCAATACTGAACTTAAAAAAGATCCCACCAACAATAGTCCCATCATAGGAGAGACTAAAAATAGTGATTTTTTGGCAGCCAACATGAACGCTTGCTGCCAGTTTCCTTCTCTTACAGAAGAAACCAACAGATCTGTAAACGCTCGATGAAAAATTTCAACGAACTCAGAGAAAAACAAACGCCCTAACAACCACATGCATAGCAAAGAAGTAAATAAAGAAAATACAGTAGCCAACTCTTTAGTCTGCGCCACTTGTCCTCTTTTTCTAAAATCTTCGCGCCGCTGCTGCGTAGCTTCTTCGGTGCGTTCTCCTGCATCATCGTTAGCCATTATCCATCCTTAGATAACTAAAAACTTTTTAAAATTTGAAAAAGCTTAATCCCCGTACTCTCTAACAACCCATCCATTTGCCCAATAATAATTGGCATAGATACAATCAGTATTATAAATCCAACTAAAATATTTACAGGCAAACTCGTAATCAGCACATTGATTTGAGGAACCGCTCTCCCTATCAATGCCATCATTAAATTCATAATTAAAATCGCAATCATTACAGGAGCAGAAAGCTTCACTCCAATAACCATGATATATTCTACAAATTCACCAACAGATAAAAAGGAATTGACCGATATTAAATCTTGAGAAAGCGGAACAATATCAAAGCTATCCATTAGAGCTGATAAAAAAAGATGGTGTCCATTCACCGACAAGAAAAACAAACTCGCTATCATCACCTGAAATTGATCAATTGGCGTAGCTCTCTCCCCAATCGCAGGATTGAAAAGCTGGGTATTAGAAAGTCCCATGCTTATGCTAATAATTTGTCCTGAAATTCCAAAAGCAAAAAAGAAAAATCTTGCTAAAAACCCAATAGATAACCCAATAAAAACCTCTCTAATGAATAGCCAAACCATAAGATAGGATCCAATATCATGAGGCAAACCATTCCATTTAATCACTGGAAATGTAAGAATGGACAGCACGAAGGCAAATAAAATTTTTATCGTCGACGGAACAGTGCTCACTCCAAAAACTGGCCAAGAAACGACAAAGCTAGACATTCTCACTAAAACTAGTGAAAAAGCGATTATTTCTGCTTCATTAAAATCAAATAAACTCAAGCTAGTTCCTTATATAAAAACTCATGTTTTCAAACAACCCCGTGGTAAAACTACCGATTACATCTAGCATCCATGGAGCCGATATTAAAAATACTACGGCGACGATAGCCATTTTAGGAATAAAAGTTAACGTGGCCTCGTTGATTTGCGTAACCGCCTGAAAAACACTTATTATTAAACCAATAATCAATGCTCCAATAAGCATCGGGGAAGCCACAAGGGCTGTGGTTTGAAGTGCATTTCTACTTAGTTCTAAAATTAACTCTTCATTCATTTTATCCTCCAAAGCTTTCTACTAAAGATCCCACTAACAAAGCCCATCCATCTACAAAAACAAACAACATAATTTTAAATGGCAAACTTATTATTACCGGCGGCAACATCATCATCCCCATCGCCATCAAAACACTTGCTGCAACCATATCAATCACTAGAAAGGGCAAATATATGATAAATCCTATCTGGAATGCCGTCTTAAGTTCAGAAATTATAAATGCGGGTATCAAGGTAGATGTGGGAACATCTGCTCTTGTTTTAGGTTTTTCTACTTTAGCCATTTTAATGAATAAGGCTAAGTCAGATTCTCGCGTTTGACTAAACATAAACTGACGGATGGGGCCAAGCGCTTTATCTAAAGCCGCTTCTTGCG
>JAGRAA010000334.1 GCA_020435185.1 Bdellovibrionales bacterium
CTAAATATTACTTCGGTGGCTACGGTGGAAGAGCTCCTCGAGGAGGGGCTGGAGGAATCAATGACTTTGATAATTTAGGGACACCACCTTCTGTACCAGGCGGTGGCGGAGCAGGAAAAATGTTGAGAGGGTGTCAGAGTGAACTTTGGTATGATGACAATTTGAGCGGAACTGTGGAGAGCTCTGACTTTTACAGTTACTCTTGCTCAGCGAGTGGAGATCATCAGTATGACGCCAATAATGCTATGAGAGGAGCTCCTGGCAAGGTATTAATTTACTATTAATTCATTATATTCATAATTTTAGTGAAGTAAGATTTTTTATTCAAAGAAAGCTTTTTTACATAATTTTTCAATTCCTTTTTACTGGATTGTCTATAATAATAGCATAAAAAATAAATCAATTTTTTATAGTAACTTGATTCTTCTTTTAAATTAATTACTGTATACTTTTGAGAAAAAGAATATTGTTGCTTAGAGGCTATAATCAAAGAATGTCCTATGTAATTATTAAAATCATATATGAGTTTGTAGATTTTTCCTGAGTGAACTATTGGATCGTATACTGGAATATCAAAGATGTTAGTCATGATTTGATTCTTCGATAGGATTTTTTTCTCTAATAATTCTTCAATTATTTTTGAGAATACTTTTTTTGTCTTGATGGAATACTTTTGACCACTAATTTGTAGAGATTGATCAATTGAATTGTAAAATACTTGTTTCTTATTCTCTCTAGGGACTACAAACTCAAGTCCTTCTAGAGAATAGATTTTTTTTAATGTATCTAGTTCGTAGAGTTGAGTAGAAGATATTTCTTTGGTTGTCATCTGTGTTCTTAAAATTCTTGCTTTGAAAATTGGATTTCTATTTCGTTTATATAGGGCTTTCCATTTTTTATTTTGTGCACGTACAAAGATAAGACAGAGGTGATAGTGAATATCAAATCTTGAGTGCTGATATTTTAATCTCTTTGCTAATAGGTAAGCACTTAGTAAATTTTTTCTCGCTTTGGAATGAAATCCATTTAGACTCAGGATATGACTGTATAGAATTTCTGATTCGATGCTCATTAAATCATTTCGTGGAAAGCGATTTTGGATTAAATTGTAGACGGCTAAACAAGAGTCTACATCTTGAAGCTCTAAGAAACTATAGAATAGAAACTTGAGGGCTTTTTTTTGAGTATATAGGTGGTTAATATTTACGGCCACTTTGAAGCCAGAAAAGAATTGATCTATTGCTTTTTCTGTTAGGAATTGATCAAAATAAATGATTCCCAGATTAATTTGAGTTACAGCATATTCATAAGTTTCAACCAAATTGAGTTTTTCTAATGTTTTTAAGGCGTTTAAAAAGTATTTCTTGGACAGATCGAAATTACATAGGTGAAGTGCTATTAAGGCTTTTCTAATGAATAGGAAAGCTAAGATCTTTTGACTTTTCAATTGATGATACAGTGCTTCGAGTTCAGAGACTTGTTTTAAAAGTTCTGATGAAGAAAGGTCTCCTAAAGCTGTGAGATAGCTGGCTTTATAATAGTGATAGTGTGCTGTTTCAAAAGGATTATTAGAATTTTGTTTAAGCCGATCTAATAGGTTAGAGATTCTATTTAAATCTCCAGCAAAAAAGGCTTGTTTTAGTTTGTCGATCGTATTCTCTACACCAGGAGAGAGCTTATGCATCTCCGGCATGTTCACCTCCTCCAATAGGATCACAATCTTTCTCTTTACCATCAAAGTAAAACTCAAAATCAAGAAAATTTATTTTTGGCAAGGGGATAAAATTAATGAGTTTGAGCTCTTCAATTTTTTTAAGTAAGTTTTCTGTTTTTAAAGCGTAGATTTGTTTTTTTTCAGGACTGATGCATACAGAGAGTCCGATAAGTGATCGACTGGTGACATCTATGATTGCCCCACCACTTGAGCCATAGTCTTGACCACTTCTTTGTATAAAGAAAATTTCACTATTTTTACTGGACTGAGAAATAAGATCCACATTAATTCTTGGCTGATCGACCGATCCTTCTATTGGATACCCTATAGAGAGATATTGACCAAATTTGGAGGGGGAAGAAATAGGTGCATTGAACTCAAGTGAATACTCTTCGGCGAGTCGTATGAGACTCCAATCATCAATGACATCTACGGTATTTGATGCGGGTAGCGTAGCCCGCGTGACAAGATACTTTTCTTGAGGGCTGACATAAAGATATAAGTCCTTACCATCTTCAGCAGCGAAACGTAGAACATGAAAATTAGTTATCCAATGACCTTTGAATCTAATTGCAGTGCCATAAACATTATTTTGATTGTCAACTAGAGGAAAAACAATGGAACTAAAATTTTTGGCAAGCTCTATATATTTGTCTTTTGCTTGCTCGCTTCTAACAAGACTTCGCGTTAATGTCTCAGCGGCTCTTCCTGCCGCAAAAATTCCTCGAAGTTGAGGTGGAGCTTCTTGACCGCCAAAAAATAAGCTTATATCAGAATTTGCTGGGTAGTGTATCTCTATCTTGCCGGATTTAACAACTGAATATGAAGCGTCTGAACGTCCAATGGATGAAAATCCAAATAGAATTTGAATGACTAAAAGCAAACGAATAGGGGAATAATTCATAATTAACCTTAAAAGGGTCATTATATATCAATATAGTGGATCGTCCTTAAAATAAAACGTCTCTTGAATAAATGTTACTGATGTAAATAACTTGTACACATAGGGCCCTTAATGCCGTTTCCTTAAGGTCATAAATCCTCCACGGTATTGACGTAAGGGTATGGAGATTGGGGCTTTTTTATATGTCTCGGGTAACTTCTACTGTGTCGTTTTCTACATTCCAAGGTCCTTTTTATAATTTCTTCAAGAGGTTTTAAAACCCCCTTAACTCTCTGAAATATCTTCGCAAAATTCCTCTCCACCCACCCTAGCACCAGCTTAAAGTTTGCAGCCTTGTATCTTCGAGTGATCGAGTTTTTCTTGAATTTCGATTTAAAAAAGATCTGGATTCTTGTGTAGTTCATTAGCCACATCCGGGCATAAAGCTCCTGAAGGCAACCATTCAATGTTTTTGAGTGCCACTGCTCCACCTTCAGACTCTCTGTCATATCTTTAAACGATGTCTCTACATCCCAGCGCTGATTATATAATTGTCTAATGACAGTGTTATTCATCCACTCTAAGGGCAACGTCGTTGCAAAGTAGTCTTTCTTTTGAGTCTTTGGGTTTTTGATTCGAAAAAGATGGACTTCTTGTCCACATATTTTCACAGTTCTTCTCTTGTCTTTAGAATCAATAAACCCTTGTACGGCTTTAAGATTTGATCCACTCTTAAGACGAGCTAAAAAATAATTGTTTCTATGTCTCTTCACTGTCCTTCGGCAAAAGTAAAACCTGTCATAAAGAGTAAGACTCTTATCTTCAAATTCACTCACTAGATGATCTGCCCCTGTCAGCTCATCATTCACATCACTTTGATAAATTTCTTTACTCACTCTGCTTAAAACGTCATAGGCATGGACTATATACATTCTCGGATAATAGGTCTTACTGTATTTACTCTTCTGACGGCCATTATAGCCTTCGTTTAATATATCATCAGTTCGAGGTAAAATAACCTCAAAACCATCAATGGCGTAAATCTTAAGTCCCCTCCATGACGCTCGACTTTCATTAAAATCAGAAACTTGTTTTTCAAAAAGATCTTTGAAAAATTCATAGCAGACCTTCTCACGCT
>JAGRAA010000335.1 GCA_020435185.1 Bdellovibrionales bacterium
AAAATATTTATTTAGCTGTGGTTTTTCCACTTCTTGAAAAGTCATTCGTGCAAAAACTAGAAGTCCGTTGAATTAATTTTTTCTGTGTTGCTGCGCCCTCGAAATACGCTTTTAGTACGTCTTCGGGCTTGCGCTGTGAAAAAATTAATTCAACGGACTTCTAGAAGAATAAAAAAAGGCTCAGCTAAGCAGAGCCTTTTTAAAGATAATGATTAACTAGTAATGATTATCTAAGAGCTTGTTGGTAGTAGTTGTCTCTTGGATCTAAAGCTTGGAAAACATCTTTAGCAAGTTCAAGAGTAGCCATTTTCAATGAAGCAGATACATCACCTTCAGATAATGCGAAACCAGCATCTTGAAGATCAACAGAAACAGTACTTACTGTGTCAGCGGATACGTCTACAACTAATGCTTTTACTACAGATACAGATCCATCTTTAAGTGGTTTAAAAATTGCGATGAAAGCACTTTTAGAAGATTTCAACATAAGTGAAGAACCTTCTTTCATGTTTTCATAGTTAGGGTCAATGTTTGCTTCTTCAATAACTTGTCCGCCGCTTGTTAAAACCCAGTTTACTGAAGCTTTAGAAGCTTGGATAGGGCTATCGAAAAGCATAACAACTGCAGTGTCTGCGTTCGCTACGCTGTCTGATGCTCCTTGAAGAGTGCTTACAGAAAGACCAGTTATGATTTGTGCACTGTCTACTACTGATCCAGAAACCCCGCTGGTGGACTGTTTTGATCCCTCAGAAAAATCACCTGCGTTTGCAGTGGCTACAAATGCAAGAGATGCCATCATCATTGCTACTTTTTTTAACATGTTCATTCCTCCAATTTTTTAAATTTAGTTTCCTAAATTTAGATTTTTATTTTTAACTCCGATGCCCCTTAAATAGCACGCTGCTTAAACTTGTCGACTAGAGAGTGGGGGTATGTAGAAATAACAATTTAGTATAAGTGAATGATTGTCTTTAAATAAGCGGAGATAGAGATAAATTTAAGACACCGACAGATCTATATAAAACCTTAACATCTCTCTTAAAGAGTTTTCAAAAGTATAAAAAAAGCACGAAAGCTTAGGGGTTTAGTGATATTTTGCGCAGCATTAATCATAGGGAGGCCCAAATGACGGCAATGACGGCAATGACGGCAAGGTCGACAATTCAAAAATGGTTCACGCTTTTTTCTTTCATGAGTTTATCAGTATTTTGTAATGTGCATTCTGCCTTTGCGGGCGGTTGTAAAATGGAAGAGGTCAGTGTCGCAGCGGAGTTTGCCTCTAAATTTATTGCAGGAAAAGTAAGAGACAAAATGTTAGCCATCGAAAAAGAAATGAAGAGTAAAGGGCAGACTCTTGAATTGGCTATAGTTTCGCGAGGCGGAAACCTCATTAATGATTTTTATACCGTGAAAGATCAGCCCGAAATTCCATTGGACCAGTACATGGAAAGACTTTCTAAAGTTGTTAAAAAAGATGGTGAGCAAGGACCTTTGAGGGTCCCTGTGAGCTTAAGAAGTGAACATAAGCTTAAATACACCCATTCAGGGTTTTATTTAAGAGATAGTAAGATTGAAGCAAATGAGAACAATAATGATCTGATTACTATGGTTCATTTACTTTCTGAATGTGATGAAAAAAGCGAGCGTTATGGGGACTCTCAAATTTTTCATGAGGTGTTGTCACGCTTTTTTTGGGAGACAGCGGACCGAGAGGAAGATCAGGGTGAAGAGGTTCTTATTATGGTTCCTGGGGCCAAAGCGCAAAAACGAATATATGAGATCCTCACAAATAGATTTTTACCGAGGTTGGTTTCGCAAAACTGCAAAAAAGATACGGTGGGTATGAGGCTTCATAATCCTAATTACAATGCCATCTCCATGCCTTTTCAAACCTTTGATCAAAACTCGAATCAATGGCCTTTAGAAGTAATTGCAGCCTCACAAGTAAAATTGGGTTCAGTGACTATGAGGAGCCAAGCTCAAGCTATTTTAAAGGGCCAAAACTATAGACCCTCTATTGTACAGCCTGATAGCTTTAAGGCGTCCATTGCTTGTAATAATGTGGATGGAGTATTTAATTTAGGTTTGTTTTATGATGCCACCAATGTCATCGATTGTGATCATCAAATCTATAGAGAAAGTAATTTGTATCAAATTATCACCGTGGATTCTCTCAAAAAATATATGCTTAGAAACGGACTGTTGAAGAGTGAGGATATTTATGAACTTTCGATTTCTGCAGAAGAGGTAAATAAATACGTGAAGGAAAAAATGAAAATTGCCGGAAAAGGAATGGAAGTTTATAGAAAGCTTATAAAAATCGGTCAAGAGGAGCTCGGGAAGCTAAAAGCTCAAAAGGGATTTGGTGATTCTTCTCAAGATAAAAAAACTTGTTCTGATGAAAATTAATTCTTATTAGAATTAAACTCAAAAATGGTTTTTCCGGCGGAGCTCGTTAAAATAAATTTAGCATGACCCGTTTCTAGGGTCGTCATTGGTAAGTTAAAATCCACTAAATAAGCCGTACTCCATCTTGTGTGATGGGGGTATATTTTTTTAATCTGTAGCTTTTTTTCTTTTTCAAGGGAGATTTTTCCTTGATAGCGCTTTCCTTCAAACTCTAAATAAACCCTCCATAGAGATTCTGGTCTATTTAAATTTCTATAGTCTTTCTCAGGTGAGTAAAAACTCAAAAACACTTGAGACGATGTGGAGCGAAGTTGTTGAAAATGCTCTTTGCTCTTTTGGTATTCCTCTTGAGATTGCTGAAGAAAGAATCTGATTTGGTCTAATTGAGCTTCTTGGAGCTTAGAAGTCAAAAAGGTCGCCCATACATGGTATTTGTTATACAAGCCGCTGTAACGTTTATCGCTAAAAGTATTTTCATCCACCAGATCAGCGTACTGTTCATAGCTGAGTTGTGGTGGAGAAATTTCTGGCGAACCTTCTTCAATAGAGCTGCATGAAAGGCTAGTTACGAGAAGATAAACTAGAGTGATGAAAGCAAATATAAATTTTTTTCGGGGCCACGATAGGTAAAAATTAATTTTATTCATATTAAAACTCTATATTTTCTTTTTGGAAATGTAAATAGGTTAGGTTACCATTACGAAGAGCCTATCCTAAGACCAAAAAGTCAAGGTATGAGGAGGAAGCCGTACCCTGGGTACGTCGACGACAAATAACCATGAATTTTTGGTCTTATAGATCTTCATAAAAGTTTTGCGACAAGGCGCGAGGAGGAAGCTGTATAAAATACCGCGACAACGAAGCAACACAGTCGCGAAACTTTTATGAAGATCTATTAGGATAGGCTTTAAAGGTATAGACTAATCTCACAGAAAGAAATCTATCATGAAGTCATTATTCAAACTAGTGGTTTTAGCTTTTCTGCTATTTGCATCAGTGGACTCTTTTGCGCAAGAGCAAGCTCAAGAGGGTGGGTTAGAGTATGGAATTCACTTTGGTCGATTTCTACCTGCTGGCATAGACGGAATCACTGAAATTATGCCCATGTGGGGTCTTACTTTCGGCGGTGGCGTGAATCAAAAGTTTTTTGAAGGAGGTTTTTTAGGAGGAAATGCCTTTGGAGCTAAATATAGCTCACTCTATGCTGGTCTTCGGTTAGATATGCCTGTGGAACAGCTTTTGGGAACGATTTCTTTTGGTTTACAACTCACTTCTTATGAGACCGATACTGGAATCAAGCAAGATCGTGGCGGTGGTTATATTGGTGGCGGAGTGATGAGTCAGCTAGACCCAGATATTTGGTTGAGAATAGATATGAAGTTTAGTTCAACGCCAGGATCAGGGTTATATTTTGGTTTAGGTTTTGTGATTCGTTAACTTTGAGCAGAACTATTTTGCAAAGGGCTGTCGGATTTTTTCTTGTGCTTTTTTGCAGCAACTATCGGTGGATAATCAAGGTTAAAGTGGATTCCTACGGACTGCTTTCTTTTTAAGGCTTGAGATACGGTCAGTTCCGCGACCACAGCAATATTTCTTAATTCAATAATATCCGAATTAATTCTGCACCCAGAATAGTACTCTCGAATTTCGAATTGAATATTTTTTATTCGATGAAAGGCTCTCATAAGTCTTCGATTGGTTCGTACGATCCCCACATAATTCCACATTAGTCGTCTGATTTCGTCCCACATATGTGAAACTACTGCGAGTTCGTCTGGATTAGCGGCCTTGGGGTGAACCCAGGCGGGTATTTTTGTAGAATCTTCGTGAAACTGACTTTTTCTTTCGACCAAATCTTTAAAACAGGAATTAGCAAAGAAAATACATTCGAGCAGTGAATTTGAGGCGAGTCGATTAGCGCCGTGAAGACCAGTGCAAGCTGTTTCGCCAATAGCATATAGATTTTTAATATCAGTTCTTCCGTTGATGTCGGTCATCACACCTCCGCAGGTGTAGTGGGCAGCGGGAACCACGGGAATAGGCTCTTTGGAGATGTCTATTCCCAACTCCAAACATTTTTGAAAAATTTGTGGGAATCTATTTTTTAAAAACTCTGAGGTATGGTGAGTAATATCTAAAACGACATAGTCGTCTCCTGTTTTTTTCATTTCTGCATCAATGCTTCTGGCTACGATGTCTCGCGGAGCTAAGCTCCCTAATGGATGATATTTATCCATAAAGGATTCGCCTTTACGGTTTTTTAAGACTCCACCCTCTCCTCTGAGAGCTTCTGAAATTAAGAAGTTTCTAGACTTCGGATGAAACAAGCAGGTGGGGTGAAATTGCATAAATTCAAGATCTTTTACTCTTGCTCCTGCTCGATAAGCCATGGCAATGCCGTCACCGGTGGCTCCGCTCCAGTTAGAAGTATAGAGATAGACCTTTCCCGCTCCGCCACTGGCTAAAATTGTTGCAAGAGATTTTATTGTGAGAACTTTTTGAGTTTTTGCATTTAAGACATAAGCACCTAAGCAATAGTTTTGATCAAAGAAATTCGGGTCTACTTGTTTTTTTGTGATTAAATCGATGGCTAAGTGATCCTCAAAAAAAGTAATATTTGGGTGCTGAGAGGCTTTTGCAAAGAGAGCTTGCTGAACGTTTTTTCCGGTGTAGTCTCCGACATGAAGGATCCTTCGTTTAGAATGGCAGCCCTCTTTATTTAAGGAAAGCTGCCCATCATCAAGTCGGTCAAATTGGACTCCTATTTGTGCAAGTTCAGAAATTAATTGAGGAGCGCTTTGAACAACCTCACGAACGACCTCAGGATTATTTAACTTAGCTCCGGCTTTCAAGGTGTCTTCTACGTGAATGTTAAAATTATCTGTGGCCTGTGAGACAGAAGCTATTCCACCTTGGGCCATAGAGCTGTTGGTTTTTTCAAGTTTCGATTTGGCTAATAGGGTTATTTTAAAGTGATCGGCTAATTTAAGAGCGGCGGAGAGTCCGGCCACCCCTGTTCCGATGATTAAAATGTCTGTTTCTAAGCTGGACTTTGAAGTTCCCATGGGCGGTCTATATCTTATCTTCTGGAAGAGCGCAACAAAACGCGTTAATTATCTGGTAATAGGGAAGATTTTTAGCTCACATCTTGCCTTGGTCGAGGTTTAAAAAATACAATATAAGAGCCTGCGGGCGCCTCGGTGTAGGGGAATGAAAATGAATCAAAAAATTTTTTATGTATTGAATTTTATTATTGTTTTTTTGGTGTCGGTCCTGCTGGCGAAACAAATTAATCGATTAGTGGGGCAAGAGGTCAACTCAAGAGATCTCGAAAACCTGAAAACTCGTATAGATCAAACAGTTCCCCTTCTCTCTGATCGACTTCAGTTGTTAAATCAGGACATCGTTCGCGTTGCCCAGCAAGAAGCTTATATTCATGGTAACTATTATTCTCAAGATATACAAAGATCTGAAATCACTTCAGAAGACTTTAAAGAGAGTGCTTTTTTAGCGATGTCTTTATTAACTCTGCAAGAAAACGAGGTTCGGCTAGAATGGCAAAGCCTTCAAGCCCAGGGTAAAAACGTTCAATCGAATTACTTTTTTAATCAGGCTTGGCAAGGGTTAACAAAAGTAAATCCCCATCAAAATTATTATTGGTTCTCTGTTGAAGATCGAAAAGGGGAGCCTTATTGGGTTTATTTTGTAAAAGTAGAAAACTTGGTGAGTTCACAGTCTTGGAAGAAGAGTTATGTGGGAGTTCTATTTTCGGCAGAGTACTTTTACAATTGGGCACTTCCTTTTAAAGGCCAAGAGGACGGCGAAGTCATTGTCATTAACGACCAAAAACGGGCCTTGGTTCACAGTCAAGTGGCATACTCTGGTCAAGACTTGAGCCGGCACCCTCTTATAGAGTTTCTGAATTTTGGAGACCCTTCACAAAGCAGAATGGAGTTCTCCTATAAAGAAAATGAATCCTGGGTGGGAGATTTTCGCTCAATCCCAGGAGGCAATCTAAAGCTTGTTGTGGATCAAAAAAAAGCGAGTCTGAACACTTGGGGTGTTGTTTTAAATATTATTCCGTTTTTCATTTTATTGGGTTTTATAGGTATATTTCATGAGAGAATATTAAATCTTCTGGGTTATTCTGTAAAAAGATATAGTGATAGATATGAGAATGCGAGGTTGTTAGAGTTAACGTCTCAGTTGGAGTCCTTGGAGCAAGAGCGAGAGAAAGAAAAAGGTTCAGGAGAAGAGGCTTTCAATAAGAAAATTTCTGAAGTAGAACATCAATTTTCAAAAGAATTTGATATAAAAATGGATGAGTTTAAAGAAAAAACTAGAGACGCATTGAGAGGTAGGGCTTCTGTAGTTCTTGGACAAATTCAAATTTTAAAGGCAAAAACCAAATTTAACAATTTTGATGGAGAAGATTTTAAAAATCAGCTGCAAAAAATTGAAGAGGAAGTGCGTTCAATAAGAGCGCTTCAGATTTTTTCTACTGAAAATTTAGAGTTTCAAGGCGTAGACGAACAGGGGGTTGTGGAAAAAAATGATACCGAAGAAACGGAAACGACGGTTCATTCGGTAATAGATAATTCAAAGCTTGCAAAGTCTTCAGACCTTTTGGCGGATGAAACAGAATTATCTGAAGAGGATTTAGATTTATTGGTAGAAGAGGATTTTGATTTCGTAGAAAATCCTTCTCGCGAGATAAAAAAGGTTGTAGCAAAGGAATCTCACTTAGACTTTGAAGGTTTAGATTTAGAAGCTTGGGTTTCTCAACAAAAAGAAATAGGCTTTGATCCTGAAAAATCTGAAATTTTTATGAGTGAAAAGACTTTGAGTGAAAAGCCTTCTGACGCTGAAGTATTGATTCGTAGTCCAAGAAAGCGAGGAGAGTCTATTGAGCATTGATGCAATTAGGAATGCTTTTAAAATTTACTCTTATGCTAATCACAATGAGTATGTGGCACAGATAAATAAAATTTTGTTTGGTGCAGGCATTAATTATAAGAAATTTGATGATTTAGAGGTCTTAAAAAAAGAATTTCAAACGAATCCACCTCATATTCTTTTATTTTACTTCGAATCAGGATGTGTCGCCGATTTAACCATCT
>JAGRAA010000336.1 GCA_020435185.1 Bdellovibrionales bacterium
CTCGCTTATATTGAAAAAAATGACATTTCGTGAAATTTTTGTTATGACTCCTCTTTAATGAACGAAAAAATTTTTGGACATTCTTTAATTGTAGGTATTTTACTTCTCACCGTTACCTCTATCTCCTCGTTATTACTGATATTTAGCTTAGAAAAAGAGGTAAAAACCCGCAGCCAAGCCCTGAAAGCTCAACACAGAGCCGGCGATATCGATCGGGCCTTAATGGAATGGATGATCTATCGACTTATTGCCGAAAAAAGCAAAAGCGAGGATCCAGACTCAGAATTAGCCAGTCGATTAAAGCACAAAGTTGAGGTAATCCAAAAAGATCTTGAGATGTCAGTTATTCACGACCCTATCCAATTTAAACGATCTCAAGAATTGAAAAAAAATTGGGGTCATTTTGTACAAAATTTAGAAGATTCTGGCTCTCGCACAGAAATTAGAAAGCTTATACGAGATATTGAAAGCTATGAACAAAACAAAATCGATCACTTTTCTCCTAATATAAATTACAAAATAAAAATAATGACTGTGGCATCGATAATTTTACTTTTTGCCTCTCTTATCATCGTCATTCAATCCTTTAAAAATCTTAAACAAAAAAAATTGCAGCAAGAAGAAATTATAGCAAATCTTGAACGGTCCAAAAAAGCTGCAGATGAGTCTTCTAAGTTAAAGTCAAAGTTTGTAGCTACTGTCAGCCATGAAATAAGAACGCCTATAAATGGGATAGTCGGCGCCACTCAAGTTTTTTCAAACCATAATCTTGATGAAACACAAAAAAAACTGTTACGAGCTATTAACCACTCTAGTAAAACATTGCTTAATTTGGTGAACGAACTTTTAGATTTTTCTAAATTAGAAGCTCAAAAAATTCAAATTCAAACAAAGCCCATTGATTTATATGCTTTCTGCAATGAAGTCATTGAAACAATGGGATGGAAGGCAGAAGAAAAAAATTTGAAGTTTTATTTCGATATAGATTTTGATGTACACCAATTTGTACTTGCAGACGAAAATTTGTTAAAACAAGTTATCATAAACCTTGTCGGGAACGCTTTAAAATTTACCAATATGGGACGTGTGGTTTTAAAGATTCAAATGTCTAACGACCACTTTAAATTTATTGTAGAAGATACCGGAATAGGTATTTCAAATGATCACATTGAAAAAATATTTAATCCCTTCTTTCAGTCTAATCAAGACTCCGTTTATAACGAACCCGGCACAGGCATTGGTTTAACTATTTCGCAAAGACTCGTGCAGGCAATGGGAGGACAAATTAAAGTAGAAAGTGTTATTAATAAAGGAACCCGATTTTATTTTGAAATCCCTTTAGAAAGCCTTGATGAGCACAAATTTAAAAAAGATAGTCCAGCCCGATTAGGATTTAAAAACGCATTACAAGGCTTTCAAATATTAGTGGCTGAGGATAATGAGACAAATAGGTTGGTTTGTAGCGAAATAATTAAAAATCAAGGTGCTCAAGCAACGGTCGTTAAAAACGGTCAAGAAGCAGTAGATGTAGCCTCGCAAAAAGGCTTTGACGTCATTTTATTAGATTGCCAAATGCCTATACTCGATGGCTACAA
>JAGRAA010000337.1 GCA_020435185.1 Bdellovibrionales bacterium
CGTTAGGTAACGCACTATGGACACCAAAGTGTGTCCGTACCTTTATGCGAAACTTACTTATTCAGTGAAAAGGTAACTGTTATACCTTGTATTAAAGTTTTCCTCGCCTTAAAATTTTTGTATGAATGATTTATTAGGTAAAAAAATAGCATTGATTAAAGGTGGATTGAGTGGAGAGCGAGACGTGAGTCTTTCCACAGGGAAAGCCTTTGCTGAAGCTTTAAAAAAATTGAAGTTGGAGTTTGTTGAAATAGATGCTCAGGATGATCTACCGGTAAAACTCTATGAGAGCAAACCAGATATTGCGCTGATTGCACTTCACGGTAAGTATGCCGAAGATGGAAGTGTACAGGGGATTTGTGAGTATTTAAAAATTCCATACACGGGGAGTGGAATACTTTCTAGTGCTCTTTGTATGAATAAGGTTTTTGCTAAACAAATTTTTGAACAGAACAATATCCCGACCCCTAAATATGAAGTGATAAATATTAATGCCCAAAAGAGTTTAATATCGCCTTTTGGCTATCCGGTTGTGGTAAAGCCTCCAAGAGAGGGTTCATCCTTAGGTGTGACTATTGCGGCAAATCAAGAAGAGTATCAAAAAGGAATTCTTTTAGCTCATAAATTTGATACAGACATTTTGGTAGAGGAGTATATCGACGGCAAAGAGATTACAGTTGCCGTTCTTGGAGACAGGGCTTTGACTCCATTGGAGATTGCTCCCAAGGTAGACTTTTATGACTACAAAAATAAATATACAAAAGGAATGACGGATTACCATATTCCTGCTCGAATCAATGATTCACTAAATGAAAAATGCAGAGAGTTGGCCATTAAAACTTTTAAAGTTTGTAATATGCATGCCTATGGGAGAATCGATTTTAGGGTGAGTAGTGTTGGAGAGGTTTTTGTGATTGAAGCAAACACCTTACCGGGGTGCACAGAAACCAGCTTGGTGCCAAAGGCCGCTGCTTTTGAGGGAATTTCCTTTGAAGAAGTGATAGAGAAAATTCTGCGAACGGCACGGTTAGAGTATTTTGTTGAATAAAGGATGAGGGCATTTACGATGAAGAAGGTATTTGTCGCATTATTTTTAGTGTTCTTTATTGGGCTTGTCGCCTTAGGCTATTCTGTTCAGAGTAATTATTTTTCTCTTAAAGAAATAGTTGTAATTATTAATGGAAAAAAAATCAAAGATCCAAAAGTCATGGATGAATTAAAGCAGTATTTTTATCCGGCTTATAATCAGGCTCTATGGAAAATAGACCTCGTCGAATATTATACTAAGCTATTAAGTTTACCAGAGTATTCAGGAGTTAAAATTAAGAGATTTTTCCCTTCAAAACTTATTGTTGAGCTTGAAAGTCCTCCACCGTTATTAATGTTGCTTAATCATAAAAATGAATTGTTCACGTTGAATAGTTCGGGCGAATATGTTGAGCAGTTGCCTTTAAATAAATCAATGGATCTTCCGTTGCTCACAGGTCTGGTTTTAGAAAAGTCTCCTGAGTTGAGAAGAAGTGTGATAAAATTTTATGCATCTATTCCCCCTAAAGGGTGGTTTAGTAAATCAAATATTTCTGAACTAAATTGGAATAAAAAAAATGGTTTGGAAGTTTTTATGAAAGAAAACTCGATTAAAATTTTATTCGGTCAATCTGGTTTTCAAAATAAAATTGAAAAGGTCGAAAGAGTCTTGAATTACCTGCAACAAAACCAAATAGAAGGTCGCGTCATAGACAGTCGTTTCTCAAAAAAAGTGGTTGTCAGGCCGCGTAACAATCCTTAGTCTTAATACAGAGGTATAGGATGTCCAATAAAAAAAGCCATATTATTGCAAGTTTAGATATAGGGACTTCGAAAGTTGCGGTTGTCATCGGAGAGTTGAATAGAGATGGTCTAAAAATCATTGGCTTCGGACGCGCTGAGAATTTTGGTGTAAGACAAGGCGCTGTAATTAACATCGAAGCGACTTCGCAGGCCATTCAAAAAGCAAAAATGGATGCCGAGCTTATGGCTGGACAACCTATCAAATCAGTTTGGGTGAGTGTTTCAGGAAATCATGTAAAGTCCTTCGATTCTTCAGGTATGGTCGCCGTTAAAAATTATGAAGTTGCTGCAGAAGATATTTCGCGAGTCATCGATGTAGCAAAGGCTGTTGCTATTCCTGCTGATCGAGAAATGATTCACGTTTTACCAAAAGATTATACGATTGATGGCCAAGAAGGAATTAGTGATCCGTTGGGTATGACGGGTGTACGTTTAGAAGCTAATGTCCACATTGTTACGGCAAATAAATCAGCTTTGCAAAACACAATGAAATGTGTGGAAAAGGCCGAACTTTCTGTAAACGGAATCGTGTTACAACAGCTGGCTTCTTCTTTGGCCGTTTTAAGTGCTGAAGAAAGAAAATTGGGCTGCTGTGTGATTGATATTGGCGGTGGCACGAGC
Source organism: Bdellovibrionales bacterium (assembly GCA_020435185.1). Lineage (GTDB taxonomy): Bacteria > Bdellovibrionota > Bdellovibrionia > Bdellovibrionales > UBA1609 > JAGRAA01. The sequence goes on from JAGRAA010000337.1 coordinate 2,452, forward strand.
GATATGATTGTATACTCAAATGGTAGTGTGATCGCTACTGATGTTGTGCCTATTGGTGGAATAAACTTTGTTCAAGATGTTGCTGTTGGTCTGAAGACCACTCAAGTTGCCGCAGAGAAGTTGATCAAAGAACATGGAGCAGCCTTAACCGAGCTAGCTACTGACGAATCGATAGAAGTTGAAAGTGTGGGAGGAAGACAGTCTCGCACTATAAGTGAAATAGATCTTTGCAAAATTATTGAAGCACGTGCTGAAGAAACAATAGAGATTTTTAAAGATCAGCTTAATAAATACAGAACTCAGCTTGGATCAGGTGTTGTGTTGACGGGCGGAGTGGTTAACCTCAATGGTATCGTCGAAATGTGTGATTACTTATTGGATTTACCAGTAAGAAGAGGTTGGCCGAAAAAGGTCAGTGGATTGAAAGAGGTTTTAAACTCCTCAGAATATTCTACTTCTGTTGGCCTACTTATTTTTGGAATTGAAAAGATTAAAAGTAAAACTTCAGTTGAATCAAAAAGTTTTATGGACCGTTCGAGCCAATGGGCCAGAGTGGTAAAGGACTTTTTTGGTGAGGCCTTTTAATCCACTGGAGGGATAATGATTGAATTAGAAGAAAGCGTAAGTATGGGCGCAAACATTAAGGTTGTTGGCGTAGGTGGAGGAGGAAACAACGCTGTACAGACTATGATAGAAGGAGGTCTGTCTGGTGTTGAGTTTATTGTAGCGAATACGGACAAACAAGCCTTAGAGGCCAACAAAGCAACTGGCAAGATTCAATTAGGTTTGGATCTTACTAAAGGTTTAGGAGCTGGAGCGAATCCTGAAATTGGTCGAAGAGCAGCTATCGAATCTTATAATGATATTGTAGAGGCTATCGATGGGGCTGATATGGTTTTTGTAACCGCTGGTATGGGTGGTGGAACAGGAACTGGAGGGGCTCCTATAGTTGCAAAAATAGCGAAAGAGTTGGGCGCTTTGACCATCGGTGTGGTGACAAGACCCTTTGTCTTCGAAGGAAAGAAAAGAAAAAAGCATGCTGATTTTGGAATTCAAGAGCTTAAAGAAAATGTAGACACTTTAATTGTTATTCCTAATCAAAAACTTTTGACAATAGCTGGAGAAAAAACTCCTTTAATAGA
>JAGRAA010000338.1 GCA_020435185.1 Bdellovibrionales bacterium
TTACCAATAGTATGGGCAAATATTTGAAGAGGTTCAGACTCTCGAGTCTGTATCTCGACGTTTTCTTGCGAAAATGTGTTCTCAGATTCAAAAACCTCATGTTGAAAAAGGAGACTTTCTCTGTCGGTTTCTGACGTCATCGACGCCATGATTTCATTCACTCTCATCCTCCCCTAATTCAAACTTGTACTTTTGTATAAGATCATTTGACGTTTGTAAAATAAATATTTGCTTTAGATTGAATTTGTGTTAGCCCTATGGCCCATGCTTAAAGATCAAGAAAAACTTTTTTTTCCAAGCAATCCATTTGATCTCAAGCCTAGCCGGGGGGATGTAAAAAGAATGGAAATCACTCTAGCTGCGCTAGATTGCTTAGCCACCATCGGTTTTGATAAAACAACCTACGAGGCTATAGCCCAAAAACTTGGCACTAGAAGAGCTCATATTAATTACTATTTTAAAGGGAAACATGAGATCATTATGGCCTGCGTTAAGTACATTATGGCCAACTATCAAAGAGTCAGTAATGAACATTTATTAAAAGCTAAATCCAAAGATGAAATGCTCATTCATTATGTAGAAGGACCTTATTTATGGGCAGAACATTACCCTAAAGAACTCATTGTCATGATGTTATTTTACTATCTCTGTAGTATAGACGATAGATATAGAGAACTCCATGATCGAATAAGAGATACAGGAGCCTTACGCATTCATCATATCTTAACAAATCTTTTGGGATTTACAGATGACAAGGCAAAGAAATTAAGCAAAATCATTCAAAATTCAATATCAGGATTTATGCTTGACGGAATTACCACTAGCGGCAACAAGTTAAGAAAAATGGACAACATAGACTTTGTAAAAGCTCTCATCGACTGTAGTCATTGATCTTTATTAAGGGGAAAAGTGAAAACAAACATACTTAATATATTATTTATTCTGCTCTTCTCTCTTCCGAGCTTTTCAAAAAGCATTCAAGATCATAGCGAAGACTACATCGCTCTAGAATCCGGAATTGAACTCTATGTAAAACATTGGTCTGCTACCAATGACCAACCCACTATTGTTCTTATCAATGGGCTTACCTACAGCACCCACGAGTGGGACGCATTTATTCAGTCCTTGCATAAAATCAATCCAGATATTGGAATTTTAACTTTTGATATGAGAGGAATGGGAAAAACCTTAAGCCGAAACCTTCTCAAAGATTTTTTAACACCAGATATATCCTCCCCGTTTCATCAAGCTGATGATCTTTATATGTTATTAGAAAAAATGAACATCCAAACTCCTCTTCACCTCATGGGGCTCTCCTATGGTGGTGGAGTGGCACAGGCCTATATGAGTAAATATGGACGATCACAAGGTGTTCAATCTAGTTTTTTAGTTGCCCCTCTCATCACTCCAGTTCCCGCCCAAATGGAATGGGTCTCTAAGAGAATTAAAATCACTAGAGCTCTTTTTCCATTCTTAAAAATTTCAGAACAAGATTTGTTTGCCTTTTACTTTCGACAGCTAGTTTATAGCACCTTTCCCATGGCCGAACCCATTGTCCTCGAACACCCCTTCAAGCTGGAGGGAGTTTATCGATTGGCCTTGGCCGCTAGACACTTCAATGGCCACGATCTCGTAGAACTACACCCCGACCATTCCATACATTTCATTGCCCCCACCCATGATGAGTATATTACTCAAGAAGAGTTCAGGGCCTATTGGGAAGGGCTCCCCAAAAAAAAGAGAGGCTCTTTGATTTACCTAGAGAATGTTCGACATAAAGCTCCTGAAGAGGCTCCTGCTCTTTTAGCAAACGTTATCTTTCAAATGATTACTTCGAAGGATAAGAAATATTTCAAAGGTCAAACTTTTAGTTCCAGAGATTTTGAAAAAGGATTATGCCTACAATCGTTTATTTTCTAAAGGCGGTAGTATGGCTTTACATGAAATCAATGGAATATCTTTAAATATTGAAACTATTAAAAGCAAATCTTCATTAAACACATTCTTTGTTCATGGAAATTTAGCTTCTAATCATTGGTGGCATCCAATGATAGAATATTCCCCAAACGGTTCAGGAAGCTTATTTCTTTTTGAATGGAGAGGCTGTGGCAATAGTGCGCCTCCTCAGCAAGTTTCTGAGTTAGAGATCTCACAACTAGGTGATGATCTCGCTAAGGCCGTTTTCAACTTATCTCCTGAAAGCAAAGTTCATTTAGTGGGACACTCTACAGGAGGTCCTATATGCCTGCAAGCTGCTCTATTGTGCCCAGAAAAAATTGAAAGAATCGTTCTTCTCGACAGCGTAGGAGCAAAAGGGATTCAATTTAATGATGCCGCTCTTGCTGGATTTGAGCTCATGAGTAAAGATAGAACTATTTGTGAACAAGTTATGGCCACTACCATTGAGGGAGTGCAGCAGGATAATGCTCTATTTCAACAATTAGTAGATGACGCTTTTTCAGTAGCACCCCTAATTTGGTCAGGCATTCCTCGTGCTCTTAGTCATCTTGATTTAGAGCATCAAATCAAACAGATCAAGGCCCCCACTTTAATTTTACACGGAGAAAAGGATGTTGTTCTCCCCATAGAAGATGCACAAAAACTAGCTGCGCTTTTGCCACAATCCCAACTCTCGATTTTACCAGAGCATGGGCATAGCTTAAATATTGAAGATCCAAAATTATTTGCTCAACTCTGTTTCGATTTTTTAAAACTTAAATAAATTAATTTTTGAAACTCTTTTTGATGAAAAGCAAGCGAACTCATATGGGTTCCTTGCAACCAATGTCTTTTTGCAAAACTCCAATGATCCATGACTTTTTGTACAGAATGCCGAGGAACAACCAAATCTCTCTTTGCCCCTTGGATGATCGCAAAACTTTTTTTATGAGGAAATGGAAGTTTATATATAGATCCCATTTGAAATAAATCAGAAAATATTTCCACAGCATCGCCTGCCCCATTTAACCCCAAAGACTTCCAGTGAACAAAATTTCTTAACAATCCCTCTGTAAAGATCACCTCTGGAGAATGAGGGCCTAGACTCGTCGCAATCGTCACTTCGAACGGATTAGTGGCTCCCACAATCATGGCCAACATGCCACCCTGGCTCACTCCTGCAACTCCCAAATTCATGTAGCCTTGTTGTCTTAAAAAATTTAATAAAGATCGACCTTCTTCGACCTGTGCCATGCACATTGTTAGAATATCCTGAACAGTGTGAATTAAATAAGATTTTTGATAAGGAGGCTTGCGACTACCATAAAAAGGAGACTCCACAACAATTGTAGCTATATTTTTTTTGATTAAAGGTAAACTCAAGTTTTTTTTTCGAAAAGAAAAACCTTCATCTCCTGTCATGGCAAATACTACACAGACCGGATCATTCATCTGATGTGCGAGAGGTTTTATAAATAAAAATCTGGCGATTTGACTTTCAACGGGAAGAAATTTTTTTGGAAAGGGACTATCAAAATAACCATATTGCTCTGTGTGTGACTGACACTGCCTAATTCCTGACCATCTTATTTTAATATTTTTTGGCATATCAAGATAAGACTCTCTAGATTTTAAATGGGATAAGGTTTTTTGATTCCCCCATCCTCCTTGAAAAAATAAATCAGCTCCATGCGCTTCAAATATTTTTCCAACTTGTGGCGTAAGAGTTTGATGTCGAATATCCCCTAATACACTTAAAAATGTTTTTAAACGCATAGGGCCTTCTTGTTAATCTCGATACAGTAAATTTTTAAGCTCATTTGATTTTCGATGAGAAAACACATCACTATAAATAATTAAATCTTCAGGAATCAATTGAGGATTATTTTTTAATTCAGCGTACACAGTCGCTGGTATAGCTCTTGGATCTTGAATCCATATTCTTGGCATTTTTTTAAACTTATTCCAAAAAAATAAATCCATTTTTTTCCAAAACCCAGTTCCATCAAATAATCTTTGCGACCAACCATTAACTACTGAATAACAACAATCAAAAGGAGCTTGATGGTGCCTTGAATGATCTTTTTTGTTAATCATCAATCCCAGTTTTTGTAATACCTGAGCAAGAGGATGAGGCTTTTGTAAATGAGCCTGTTTATGAATTTCAGTGGCATTCAATAGTACAAATAATAAAAGGGTAAGGTTTGCCCCCCAAGCCGGATTTTGCGTCCAATCAAAAAACAAACAAATAATAAACATCGGAAGCATGAGTTTTCCAAAAGCAGCCAAATGATTAATGTAGGAAACATGATTTAAATTAGCCGGGTTTTCATGATGCTTTCTAAATTCTTGCGCCGCCTTACCCCAAAATACATGTTCCTCCCCAGCATAGGTATCTAGTGCCTTATGAAAAACCTGTCCGATTACATCTGCGGTAAAAAGAGTTATCGGGAGGAGAACCAATGCAAAAAGGATCTCAAAGGGTTGAATCCAAAAGCCTAATAAAGATTGTCCCAAAAGAATGAAAACGAATATCAAGTCGATATAAACAAATATACGATCCCATAGGTCTTTTTGAACAGGCTGAGAATACTCTTTTAAACGAGCTCTAAATTCGAGACCCTTAAGCTGGCGAATTTTTAATAACTCACTCGCATGATGGTATAAAGGCTTATTTGATTTCACTGACATGACGACATCTTATCATGCCTGAGCTATTCAAGAGATAAACATATTTTGACTATGTAAAATCTCCCTAAGCGTAAAAGAATTAAACGGCACTCCTAACAACATTTTTGTGGGCCAGTTTAGAAATGATACCCCAAAGAAAAGTCAAATTGTGAAGCTAGCAAAGAATATGTTCCAGGACTTGCTCCAATAGAGTAATTATATCCATGATATTGACCATTCCAAAAAATACCTAATTTCCAGGACTTAGTCATGTTATAAATAGTCCCTATACTTCCGTCAAAGGCAAAGCCTGAATCTAACTTTACATCTCCGTCTCCAGACAGAGCCACCTGCAAGCGCATAAACGCCTCATATTGCCATCTTTTATGAGCGTTAAGAAGAATCACTCCGCCCAAAGACAACGAATTGAAACTAAATGTACCAATAGAAAATTGATTAGATCCCGCATCAATAACAAACGGCATGGCTTGCGACTGAACACCAAAAATCAACGAGGTTTGCGAGGCATAGCCAAAGAGAGTTCCTTTTGAAAAGGCTTTCCATTCTGCCTCGAGGCCATAGTAATTCCAAGCAATAGCTTTACTCAGCAAACTTACTTGCAAATCACTAGATGATAAGTCTTGCGCCGTTAAACTATGAGCATCCCATCTTAAGTTCCATTTCTGCGCCAGCTTAACACTTCCTCTGAGAGAAAAATTCGGAGCGGTGATAGATCCATAATCGATCGGCTTCAAGTTTTGTGGTGGGTCTTGCTTATAATTTAAAATTCCAAATCCAAAACCCATCCAAATACAATTTTCGCAAGCTGTGTACAACACCTCTGCGTCTTTAACTTCAATTTTATCCTTATTCACTTTAGCAATCAGTTGCATTTTCTTAATTGTTTTTCCAACTTTTATAGCTACCGGAATTTGAATAGACCCGTGAGGCACAATCATAGGAATTTTAAAAACGCCATCCTCTTCGACTTTAACAAGGAGAGACTTTTTTCCCATCAATTTCTTGGTGGAGAGCTTATTGATCTTTTTTCCTCTTACCCGATAAACTTTAGAACCGATTTTAACCTTTGCCTGAGGGCTCGTTTTCCCCAAAAAGGTCACTTTATAGAGATGTGTTTTTCTGGTTTTGCCTTTTTTTGATGGTTTTTCATAGACTTCGTATTCAGGCTGATACCATTGGACCTCAAACTCATCAACCTTGGGCTCATCCGCTTTAGTTTCATCAGTTTTTTTCTCGTCATCCTCCGGCGAATCTTTTTCATCCGAAACTTCATTTGATGAGGATGAATTCGATTCTTCGCTATTAGTCTCTGAAGCAGAGTTTTCATCCCCGCTTTCGTCAGAGGATTTACTTTCTGTCGACACTTCTGATTGACCAGAATTAGACTCACTCTCTTCTTCTTGTGCAAATACCTGAGCCAAATGAAAGGTAAAAAAAATGATCATCAAAAGTCTTAAAGTAATCTTCATTCGTTCCATCCCAAGTTGTGATTTAATATAGAATAAACTTATTAAACCCCTGAAACAACATTAGAATTATAAAAGTTAAGACTTTGTGCTAGAACTAATTGCTCGGAATCAGATGAGACCACTTTTTCCTGAAGTCCATTTGAACGCTGTTGTCCACCGTTAAAAGAACAACTTTGTCTTTCTTCAGTTTCTGCATGCCTATAATGGACTTCCTAGAAAATTTAGCCGGACCAGTTAGCAGCTGGACTGTTACCGATCGAAAATCAAAGTCCAACACTCGTGCTTGAATCACGGCCTGCTGAGAAGAGCTAGCCCAAAGCTGAGAGGCAAGATGCATCCATAAGATAATAGAAATCATTATAAAGAAACTCCCTTTACTTCTTCATCCAAAAAACACTCTCGTGCCTGCGGGCATTTGTTGCTCTTATTTCTTGGGCAAAATACTGTGGACGTGAAAGGCTCCAACCTATATCCATTTCTCTCGATGTAGCATCGAGAAGAACCCACACAAACATTTGACTTCTCTATCCATTGGGGAGTCGTCAAATAATGACAAACAAAGTCGTTTTGCCCAAACTTGACATTGTTTTTAATCGTACCTTTTTTTTGCATATTCACATCTAAGTAAAAATCTATCCCCTCCTCTATCTCAAGAAATTGTTCATAAATATATTGAGTTTGAGGGTAATCTTTTAGATCGATATTTTGAACGTCTCTGATCACATCACTTAAACCCTTTCCTAAAGGCACAGCCTGCTTTTTTAGACGAGTCTCTTCCAAAGTCTCAACATTTAAGACATTGACCACTACTGAAAGAACAGATTGACTATCAGAGACACGACCACTAAATCCCTCACAATCTAGCCGATATCTAGAGCTCCCATTGGAGGCTGAGGAATTTACCCGACAAAATCGTGAAGCTTCAGCGTAAAAACCTATTAACAATAAGCTGACGAGTACGACGTATTTCATACCTTGCATGTTAGCCTATTTCTTTTCTATCACTCCATATATCTTGTTCTATTTTAGTTTTTTAAGCCTAAGGTCGAGATCAATTTTTTGAGTGTTTTTAAAAGGTTATGTCATCGATTATTTTTTAGACAGAATCAAAAAAAATTCACTACCTGGGGATTCTCTCGATTAAATACTCTAATTGTGTTAGTTTTAGCTGGCAGCAGGATCTTTAATTTAGGAATTTTTACGTGAAAAACACAGTCCCCTTTTCGAAACTTTTTATTATTCTATTATTAGCTATAAATTCCATTTTATCGGCATGTAATCGCTCCGAAAAACAGAACATTGATTCTAATTTGCAAAACTCTCCGGTACTCCCTCAAGTCACTATCCCTCAAGATATTCGTGGCGTAGTAAATTCTATATTTTCTTCGAATGTCAGCATTGAAACAATAGGTCCAGTATCGGTTGATGATTCTAACGACACTGTATGGAACGAAGGATCTGGATCTGGATTTCTTTATAACAAAGAACAATGTCATGTATGGACAAACCAACACGTGATCCAGGAGGCTTCTTTTATCTCTGTTTTAAAGGACAATTTAAAATCGCCCGCCAAAGTCATCTTCGTTGATCCTTTTATTGATTTTGCAGTTATAAAGTTGGATCATTGCGAAAATATAGAAGAAGCAAAACTTGCCGACTCTGATTTGGTAAAATCTGGAGTGAGTGTCTATGCCATAGGAAATCCTTTCGGTAAAAATCCAGAATCTTTGAGCAAAGGAATTGTCTCAAATACAAATAGACTTATCGATAAAATCAACATCTCTCTTATCCAAACCGACGCCGCAATAAATCAAGGGAATTCAGGAGGAGGCTTATTTAACTCTGAAGGAGATGTCATTGCCGTTAATTTTGCACTCGCCATGAATTCAAAAGGCTCTGGAAATAATGGAGTAGGTTATGCCATTCCCATCAATCGCTATAAGGAGGCTTACGAGAGATTCTTACGCCATCATTCTCCACCAGCTGATCCTTTTATAGATCTAGAATTAACTAATGCAAATGAGGTTTTTTTAGGAACAGAAACCAATGTCTCTCGAGAAGGAGTTCTTGTTACCGGATATGTGAACGATTTTTTTGTGAATGATTTTTTTTCCACTCCATTTAAAGAGAATGATCTCATTACTCACATTGGTTCTAAAAAAGTCATCAGCAAAAGAGAATTGAAATATCTCCTATGGAGTGAATATGAAGCGGGTGATGATGTCTCCATTACTCTCAGAAGAGAAAACGAAATTAAAGAAATACACATTAAATTGAATGCCTTTGATACGACAGATAGCCACACTTCACCGTCTCCCTATGAAGGTCTGCTGGGAATGAGATTAGAAATGTGGGGACCCTCTCATGCTAAGTATGACGCTTATAAAAATAGAATAAACACTCCTATCATTACTCATATCGCCAACCTTGGCCCAGCTCATCGAGCGAAAATTCGGAGCAATCAAAATGCCAGTCAATTAGGAGCTAATTATCGTCGACAGTTTATCGTCTCGGCGGAAACCATAGTAGGAGCCTATATTGAAGGTCAATATTATCCGATTTTTGATCTAGAAGCTGTCGATAAAGTCTCTGAAATAGCCTATTCCAAAAAAATTCCTTTGGTTCTTGTCATAGACTCCTGGAAGAATACACAGATTGAAAGAAACAGTCCTGAATTATTTCAGAAGGTAAAACGAGGTTACTTCACAGTTTACCCCCGACCGTATACAGAACTAGAGTCTACGACAAAGCCTTAAGCCTGTAAAAGCCCATCTATCATAAGCTCTATAAAAGTTTCGATAGGTGGGACGATAGTGCGCCTCAGGAGTATAAGTACATCCTCCCCGCAATACGTATTGATTAACCATAAATTTGCCATTGTATTCAGAAAGTAATCCTTCATAAGGCCTATACCCCGGATAGGCCTCATAACTCGATCGGCTCCAATTCCAAAGATAATCTTTTTGACCCGTAGATTTAAAAAAATGCTCCAGTTCAAACTCAGTAGGAAGTTCCCGACCAGACCATCGAGCAAACGCATCGGCTTCGTACAAAGAAATATGAGAAACAGGATAAGAAGCATCTATTCTTCGCCATCCAGTCAGAGTAAACACTCGCCAACCTTCTTCTGTTTTATTCCAGTAAAGGGGAGAATTAATTTTATGATTCTGAATCCAATCCCACCCATCACTTAACCATAGTTTTGGATTTTCGTATCCCTTATCTTCCATAAACTTTACATACTCAACTTCGTTAACCAGAGAAGGAGTCAACTCAAAAGGAGTTATCCATCTTTTGTGAACAGGAAATTCATTATCAAAATAAAAGCCTTCGCTTTGACCAAATTCATAGACTCCCTCTTCTACAACAAAATGACTATCGATCAAGGTTTTAAAATCTAATGGTTGATTTAAAGAATCGATCTCATAAGGGGCATGGAAAGGGGCATGGAATAGAATATTCTTTATATCCATATACAAAAGCTCCTGATGCTGTTGCTCATGATGGAGACCTAATTCAATTATTTTCAGATACTCCTCGTCCAAATCCTGATGATCTAGAATTTCCAAAACACTCTTATCAACATTTTTCCTATAATCGAGGGTTTGTTCTACGGTGGGACGAGACAAAATTCCTCTTTTTGATTGCAGCCAGTGTTCTCCGACACCCTTATAATAAGAATTAAATATGTTTTTAAAATAATGAAACTGTTTAGTAGGACACTTTAAAGGCAATAAAAAGGCTGCATCAAAAAACCAGGCAGTATGACCTAAGTGCCACTTAGGAGGACTCACATAATCCTTTGTTTGGACAACATAATCCTCAATTTCAAGCCTTTTACATATGTTCTCCGTAGTTCGACGAACATCATAATATTGCTTTAATAATTTTTTTTGCGGAGATTTTTGAAAATCCATGTTTGAATAAATTAACGATGTTGATTAAAATTGTCAAAGTGGATTCCTTATCCTTAAAATTGGAGAAAACGTGAATATTATTACAACATTACTCATCACAGCCGTTGGTCTTTTGCACATCAGCTTTTTCATACTTGAATTTTACCTCATTAAAACTCCAGTAGGTCAAAAAATATTCTCCCTAAATCCAGAGGATCTCCATAAAGTTATCATTTGGTCTAAGAATCAAGGGGTATATAATCTTATACTTGGTTTTGGTTTATTTTTTACATTGGTCAGCCCTTCTTTTTCTTCTAAAATGATTCAAGTTTTTATTTTATTAATGATTTTCATCGTTGGAGTTTACGGAGCCTTCAGCATTGGGAAAAATGTGTTTTTTATACAAGCGCTCCCCGCTCTGTTTGCGTTAATCTTAGTTTTCATCGCACTTGCCGAACCTCGCATCAATGACATCGCCACCAACCCCCTTCAACCGCCCTCATTTATATCAAACGACAAGGCCTATGATTCTGCTCATGCTTCTCTTCAACTCAAATTTTACCCCTTGGTTTCTCCCCTCTACCTCCCTCTTAAACCCACTGAGGCTTTTATGTTAATTACTGATACCATCAAAGGAAAAACCTCCTGGGGGTCCATAACCTGGGATGAAAAAGAATTAAAAATTCAGGCCGTTGCCTCTACTGGCCTAATGAAATTCAAAGATGATATTGTTATTCAGGTTCTACCCTATAAAGAAGGGAGTTCCATTCAAATGCGATCAAAATCTCGATTGGGAAAAAGTGACTTTGGTGCGAACGCTCATCGTATTATTGATTTTTTTAATGTTTTACAAAGCCGTTACGAATTCACCCACTAAACGTGCGCAAACGTCACCGTTATAAAAAATTTCAGAAGTCATTTGAATTCTTGCTAATTGCTTTCGAGAAAGACCAAGCAAAAAAGCATCAATGTCCTGTTTATGTGCATGAGATTTCGCTGCAAAATCACCTCTCACTGGTTTTAAATAATCAATGTGTCCACTTTTTATCATGGTGTATTTAGGAATAATGCCTGTAACCTCTAAAATTTCCTCGGTAAGCCCCCAACAAGACAATACAGCCACTGTGTATAAACTTCCTCCAAAAGCGGAGTTCATATGATTTTTATTCGCCTCTAAAGGAGCAAACAACTCAACGGACTGATCCTCAATAGAAACCACCTTAAGATTCATGCTTTTTGTTAAGGGTATATAATTTGAAATTTTTTCAGTGAGTTTTTCTATATGAGTCATGCCCTGGTTGTACATTATTTTGAATTTAAAGACTAAATCAATTTCACCGCTTGGGAAAATATAAAATTTTCCTTGTATTTTGACCAATTTACAAAGTATAGAAGACCCATCACATAGGGGGGGATATGATGAAAAAATTATTTTTTTCAGCGTTTATTATAGTGTTTGCATTAAGTGCTTGTAACAAAAATGAGAGTAATCCAGCAGAACCAAAAAAAGAAGTTCA
>JAGRAA010000339.1 GCA_020435185.1 Bdellovibrionales bacterium
GCATTATCTGTGAGATGTATTTGTAGTCGGTGAACTTCTCCTTTTTTAAGGGAGCTCACAACGAGTTCTTCTTTAGCTTTTACGACAATGACTTTAGACATATTATTGAACCTTTATTATATTTTGATTTCATTTAAAAGTGAAGGATCGTTATCTAGAGACTTAAATAATTTAAATCTAAACTGCCCTTTTTTATTAACTAAGTTTTCGGCCATTTTATCTATAGCAATAACCGTGAGGATGGTTTGTATAAAGGCTTCAATGAGGTCATCTATACCTATACCAAGGCTATTAAAGTCTTTTCGATCCATAAGCATAAGTCGATTAGTGTCAGAATCCCAATCGTTCTCTCCTTTTTTAATCGATAAATTGGTGCCTAAAACAGACCAGCTATTGTTTGGCAAAGTCCCTTCTAAAGGAGAATTTGCCCGACGGGCATAAACTGCGCATGGATAAAAACCTTGAGGTGAGGAATAAACCATGACTCTCAAGTCAGCAATATAGATATTTCCTTTTTTATTAGGAACTGTGCCAATGTGAAAATATGTTCCCTGAGAACTGAGTGAGCTCCAATTATAATGCCCAATGAGGCTTTGAACAATAAATTGATCATAAGGATAATCATGAGACATAAACTCTTCGAGTTCATCTTTAGTGGTGATTGTGAAAACACCTTGTCCTGCGTTTGAATAGGGGATTTTAATAACGGCTTTTCCACCAAATTTTTGCACCCACAAGGGGATTTCAAGTTTGTTCACGTCCTTTATGGTTTCAGGCATATTAATTTTTAAACCTGAACGAGAAATCTCTGAGTTAAATAATTCATAAGCTTTATTTGCCAGAAGCTTATTTCTTCCGCCAGCCAAACAAACCAAAGTAGGATTATAAATAAAAGTCTTGTTAGTGGGAGGGATACGGTTCCAAGGTTTTTGGGTAACGTATCTAAGAGCCGCCCTTACCGGAATGGGCTTTTTTCGATCTTGTTGAATATAAAGGACACCGTTATCCCAAAATAAATTTTCTTCCTGCCCGTTGAAGTAGGGAACTAAATAAACTGATTCACCGGTGAGATCGGCCAATGTGGCTGCGTACCCGGAAGTTTCCATATAGTTTTTATCATAGATGACAGCAAGAGCTCCTTTTGGCAGTCTTTTTTTCTTCAAAGCAGGAAGAAAAGATTCTTCAATAAGGTATTTGTAACCTCTGTGCTCATCGGAATCGCTTCTTGGGGGCATAGATTTTTGTCCAGAAGGGCATGAATTAGTTTCTAGTACGACCATTCTTCTATTTCCGGTTTTGGTGGTTACATAAAATAAATCAGCTCCTCCCCAATAAAAATGTTTAACAGGATATTTGAGCAATGAATTTAAAGTGTTCGTGTCAATTTGAGGATTTAAGTGGCTATATCGTTTAAGAATCCGATCATGATCTAAGTTAAAAAAGTGGCTGACCATGGAGTGTAATTGAGAGTTAAGTGCTTTGGGGTAAAAGTGATTTTCTATTTCAAAGTGATGTGGAGTAATAAGTTCGATTTTTTTATCCATTTTGACCTTACATCTGTTTGACTAAAGCTTTTGATTCAGAAGAAGATACCCCAGCCCTCGATAAGACTTTTTTATCACCCCCCAAACCGAAGTTTGTAGTTCTTTGAGTTCTCCTAGAACAATAACATCCGTATTCTGACATAATCTATTTTTGGCTACTTCAGGTACGATTGTAAAGGCTAAAGCGTGTTTTGTGATTAATTCAAATAAATCCATATCATCGGCTTGGCCAATCACTTGCGGAGAGATATTATTTTTTCTAAAAAATAACTCTATTTCGTATTTTAAAAAGGACTCTTTTGTATAGTTAAAAAAGGGAATAGAATTTAAGCAGCCAGGGAAATCTTTTTTTTGCTTTTTAAAACTTTTGTGGGCAACGGCAAAAGTTTTATTTAGCCCCATACGATAGGCTTCCATTTGCGAAGTGAGAAAGTCTTTTGTGTCAGTAAAGACCATGTCCATACGACCCTCGTCTAATTCTGCCAGTAAAATATGTCTTTCATCTTCATG
>JAGRAA010000340.1 GCA_020435185.1 Bdellovibrionales bacterium
AGCGACTAAAAAAGTAGCCGCAAAAGCCATAAAAAAGGTTACTAAAAAACCTGCAAAAAAATCTACACCAGCTCTTTCACAATGGAAGCAGTTGATTTCTCCCCTAGAAGATCGGGTACTGTTACTGAAAGATGAAGCTCAACAAATAACGAGCGGAGGCCTGTATATTCCAGAGATGGCACAGGTAAAGCCAAATACGGCTCAAGTGGTGGCTGTGGGTCCTGGAAAGGTTGATAAAAAAGGCAAGATTAAACCCTTGGACGTAAAAGTCGGTGATCGAGTGTTATTGACTCAATATGCTGGCACTGAATTTAAGTTTGAAGGTCACGAGCTCATCATGTTGAGAGAAGATGAAATTTTAGGAGTACAGGAATAGGTATATTACTCTGTAACTTCTAATAAAGTTTCTGAGTTTATTATGTGAGTCATCAGATTATGGATGGTCTGTGGCTCAATTTGTTCAGGAAATTCAGGTTGGCTTTCTAGGGCTGATTGTAAATTAAAACCATTGTGGAGAGCTTGGATGACTCTGAATTCAAAGGGGTTAAGTTTGATAATATATTTTTTGAATTCAATTCTATAAAACCAATAGTAAGAGGTTTTATTCTCTAAAATAAAATTTTGTTCTGTAGAAGTGGCAGATTGTCTTTTTTCCCAATGATCCATCAAATCCCAACTAAACGATTTTAATTGGCTGGCTTCAATGAATTTAAACTTACAGTTTTCGTGGAAAGCTTCGGGTTTTATAGGGAGTGTTGGTGGCTTCCATGCGAGATTATGAAGTTGATTATAAGTGTATTCAAATTTTGCTAATTCAGATAAAAACGGAAATCTTTGTGTGTAAGAGTGTGAAGATATAAATTGGCTAAAGTCCTCTCCGTATACGTTTAAGTTATAATTTTTCGAAGGTTGGGCGCTAATGTAATCTAAAACTATATTCGAAAAATCTTGATCACCTAAAGTCCACCATACAGATTCATATTGATCGGCGAGAGAGTTATAGAGTGAATAGCGATAGCCATCGCCGTAGATAGCCAAGGCTTTTTCAGCAGAAGGTATGCTGCCCCCAGGTTGAATTATTTTTTTAAGAGAGAGATCTTCTTTTTGCTGATGAAAAAACTCGAGCATTTTTATTTGCAATTGCTCCCAAGAAGTAGATTTATCACTCATGGTGTTTATCCCAAAGCGTTTTTGCCTTAAGGGCCTCTTCGATAAGAGTTTGAAATTCTGGAATATCGTCATCCCACTCTATCATAGTAGGGACGCCAGGAGATTTTTTAATATAGCTTTCATAAAGATCCCAAACTTCAGGATAAACGGGTTTAGAATGAGTATCAAAAAGATGATCTCCTTGATCCGTAAACCCAGCCAGGTGAATCTGTCTTACGAATTGAGAGTCTATTGAATTTAAAAATGTATAAGGGTCAAAGTCATGATTTTTAGCACTCACATAGATGTTATTGATATCTAAGAGTAGTCCACAGCCAGATTTTTTGCAGAGCTGATTTAAAAACTCTTCTTCGGGCATTGAAGAGTGAGAGTATTGAATATAGCTAGAGACGTTTTCAATCACCCATGGACGCTGAAAATAATTTTGAATAAAATCTATACGTTCAGAAATATGTGTCAATAGCTCTTCGTTATAAGGCACAGGGAGCAAGTCGTGAATGTTGTAGCCGTGAACTCCGGTCCAGCAGAGGTGGTCAGAAACAATAAGAGGGTCTACGTCCGTGATTAACTGTTTGAGTTTTTTCAAATAAGCAGGGTTAAAAGAGTCTGTTCCTGCGATAGAAAGTGAGACTCCGTGGAGAGCCACAGGATAACGTTCTCGTATTTTTAACAAAATCTCTCTCGGTTGACCGTGGGTATCCATAAAATTTTCAGAGATAACTTCGAGCCATTCGATGGGGTTTGGTGTATCCTGCAAAAAATCAGGGTAATGAGGGGGTCTTAATCCAACCCCCAAACGAAAATCGTTCATCAGTTCACAACGGTTCCGCCGCCAGCGGTACAAGCACCTTTGCTTTTAGCCATAAATTTATGGTTAGAGCAGGTATTCTTTCCGCGACAGCTATTCGTCACTCCGCCACAGCTACCCTTACCGCTGCAAGAGTTGTTTTGTTGGCAAGTGACTTGCTCATTTTTAGGCATAGGCTTCGCTTGCTTTGCATCTTTATCTTCATTAGCGTGGGCAGACAAAGACATAAGACTACCAACAGCCAATCCCAGTAAAAGTTGTTTTTTGTTCATAAAATCTCCTTGTTTATTTAAATTTTTTTTTCGTAATAAAAACTATAATCATATTCGTGCTTTTTGCCATGTTAAATCACTATGTCTATTTAGCTATAGCGACTTAATCTGCGTCTTTTTTAATTCATGCTCCTTTTTTCTCCGTAGGTAAAATAAAAATTTTTAGAATAATTGCTGCGTTTTATAGCATTATATTGAACTACACTGGATCTTCAAAGAAGTTACAGAGAGATCGTGACGTTTAGGTAAAATTTTAACGTATTGAAATAAATAAGGATATGGACTCGTCTGGTCAAAATAAGCACATTTTTTTTGCATTAAAAAAAATAATGTAATGTAATGTATGGCAAGAGGGTGTTTTATTTGACTGAGAAATGGCATTTGATACTTTGATTGGTCAAATAACTAGAGAGGTAAAGATGCCGAATTCTCCAAGGTTTCAAGATAAATTTCAATATAGATTAATAACTACTTTTTTGGCATTGATGGTTTCGACCCCTGCCTTTTCTGCCGATTTTGAATGGAGCGGTCTCTATCGATTCGAGCTGGTCAGCATCGATAGAAGTGAGCTGTCTAATAATATTGAAAGCAACAAAGCTTATGGTGCCCATCATCTTATTTTAAGGCCAAAGATTGTAGCCGGTGATGGCTTCTTAATTAGAGGTCAATTTGATATTATGAATTCCATGTATAATGGCTCTCTTGCCAATCAGGTGGGGCAAATATGGGGTAACGGAAAAGGAACAGCTTCTGATACTTCTATGGAAGAAGCTAATGCCACGAGAGACAGACAGGCCGTGGATCAACTTTATGTGAGCAAGTTGTACGCGACTATTATCCACGAGTTTGGTGAGCTTTTGGTGGGTAGAGCCCCTGTTCATTTTGGTCTTGGCATGACCTACAATGCAGGAATGGGTGAGTTTGATCATTGGTATGATAGTCGAGATCTCATCGCTTATAAAATTAGTTTTGGAAACTCCTATCTAATGCCTTCTATTGCAAAAATTAGTGAAGGTGTTCTTCACAGTCCAGCAGATGATGTCACCGAATATGGAATCGTATTTGATTATAAAGATCAGGATTCAGGTTTAGATGCGGGCCTTAGTTACACAATGAGAAAATCCTCTTCAGGGAATGATACTCCAACGTCTATTACTACGGGAGGTACAGTTACAGATGGTTTAGATACCAATCTATTGAGTGTCTATGGACGTAAAAAAAGCGAATCTCTCACATGGGGTATTGAGTTTGATGTTAAGGGAGGAAACACAGGTGTGACCAACTCATCCAATGAAATGGTGTCTCTTTCTGGATATGGCGTGGCTCTGGAGTTAGCTTACAAACAACCTTCTTCTCATTTAGGTTTTGGTCTACTTGCAGGATCTGCTTCTGGTGATGATCCAAACACTTCAAGTTATGAGGGTTTTGCTTTTGATCGAAACTATGATGTTGCCCTTTTAATGTTTAACCACCAGTTAGGGCAGTTGGATTTGTTAAAGACAACAATAGCAGGTGGCGGAGTGAGCTCTCCAAATACCCTTGTTGATGTAGAGTCTGTGTCTAATGCGGCTTATTTTGCTCCTTATTTTACCTATCAATGGAACGAGAGATGGGGAACAAAAACCAGCTTAATTTACGGAGCTCTCAACAATACCACCATTGGCGCTGTGAATGTAGAATCGGATTTAGGTTTAGAACTAGACTTTCAACTTAAGTATAAACCTCATGATGGTTTAACGTGGTTGAATGAGTTTGCTTATTTGTCTCCTGGGTCAGCTTTTGCTGGGGGAACAAATGCGTTTGAAAAACGCTCGATTTATGCTTGGTTTAGTAAGGTCGCCATCAGCTTTTGAAAACTTCTTAGAATGCACCTTGATTTTGCAACTTTGAATGCAACTGAGAATACATAAAAATGGCGAGCAGGGCCCAGGGGGTAAAACCTCTGGGTTTTTTTTGCTTCTATACTCTAAGCCAATGAGTTTTATTCTCGAACCCACCCATCATCTAGTTCATTGAAAAGACCCTGTCAGGAGAATAAATATTTGTTAGCCTAGTAAGGTGAAGCATCTTTTTTGTATTATTTTTGGAGTCTTATGTCTGTTTGTTTCTGCACAAAAAATTTGGGCGCAAGAAAACATCAACGGATTAGAAGACAAAAAGTATAGACCCTTTGTATCTGATCAATTTCAACATAAAGAAGGTCCGTTTTACGGTTTTCTACCCTATTTACCGAGGCAAAGAGAATATAATGTTGAACTCGGAGGGATGTGGGAAGACAACACCATGTACTGGGCGGGGATGAATGTTGGTTTTCATGGTGGAAAATGTTTTTTCTTAGAAGAAAAATCCTGTCAGCGCTATTGGGATATCGTTGCTGGAGTAGGCGGAAGAGAAGGGAATACGAACGGATTAATTCTTGGAGGCATGAGATGGCAGTTTGTGAATTATCCTTCTACGCAATCTCAAAGTCTTAAACTCTTAGCTGGAGTGATGAATATATTTGATGATCAACGACAGAAGTCGTCTTTTGCCTACGGAATTGGCTATGGTATTCATAGGTCTGTCCATGAAAACTTAGATTTAAAGCTGGAGCTTAGATTAGGTGGTGGAGATAAGCTATGGGGGCAAGTCTTCTTCTCAGCCGGATTAAAACTGGGATCATTAGTCAGTTATTTTGCTAATTCAATAAAGGACTTGGGGGTTGGCACTGTAAAAACCACTGGGAAAATATTAAAAACTACAGTGAAAACAACGGTGGAGACGACAGGTAAGGCTGTAAAAGCAGTGGGAAAAGGTGGTCAGAAAGTTTTGGAAGCCACTCATTTGAAATCTGGCGAAAAGCCAAAAACAGATGACAATAAAGATGAATCCCAAAATGAAAAAACGGGCCAGACAGAGTCTGGCCCGAAAGAAGAAACCAATTAAGGAAAAGTCAAAAAAATATTAGCTGGTGCGAATTCTACTGATGCTCGCTCTAGGATTTCGTCCACTCTCTAGTCGACGAACTCGGTCGCTGTTATTGTTATCGATCACTTTGTCACTAGATCCGCTTCCGTTAAAGGGTAAAAAGTGAGTAGGGTTAGCAAGACTGTTCCATCTGCTGTCTAAAAAGCTAGTTCTGATTCCTACTGCTCTGTAGGGGTTTGTGGATCGAGTGGTGGTTCCTGATCGACTAAAAACACTGTCTGCCTTTGCCCATTTAATCACATTGTCGATGCTGCCGTGATCATAATTGCAATCCATGGGTTGAAAGTTGACTTGATAAGGATTTTTTCTTTTGTTTTCTTGAGCGAGAAGATCAAGTCCTGAACAGTAGGCGTCTGAATATCTATCCCCTAAAGAGTTAAATTCAGAGTATTCTACTCCGTCTAATCCGTAGCTGTCTCTTAGGTCTGCTAAATCCATAGTCAAACTATAAGCTCTTTCTAGAGCGTTTTCATATTCTCCTTGGGTGCGAGCATTTCTAATATCTTCTGCCACATCCACTAACTCTTCTCTTTTTTCAATTCTTGTCTGCATAGATTCAAGAGTTTTTTGAATGTCGTCGGTAACAGCTAATGCAGAAATATCTTCTATATATTTTTTAGCTTCACTGGGATCTTTTGTAACGAGCCGAGATAATTTATTGGAAATGCTATTGAAAGCTCTTTCTATGGCTCGCTCTTTGTCTTTTTCGGAGACATCAAATAAATTCCCATCGAGTTGAGCGATTTCTTCCATACATTGAATAGCCCCTTCATAATCTCTTTTGTTGATAGATTTGCCGTCGGAGTCTTTTCGACACTCTAAAATTTCTTTAACAAGTTTTTCTTGTTTTTTGAGGTCGACTTTATTTTTATCATCGCGTGTTTCTAAATTTTTAACCGCAGCAGCCAAAACCGCGTCTAAAGTAGCAAACTCATTCAGATTAGCAATTTGAAGACGTGTTTCGGGAAAGCCATTTTCTGCTCCTAACATGCACGTCACTCCACAAAAGAATCCTTCAGGAATGTTGTCGAGGGTGATATAGGCTTTGGCATTTCTTTTTTTACAAATTGCCGCTTTCTTTTCGTCGTCTTTATATTTTTCGTCACATTTTTGTAAGGCTCTCACTTGATCAGCAGGTATTCCACTAGCCACAACATCTGCAGCCGAGGTATGGGCACCTATATTTGCAGAGGCTTCTGTAAATTGATCAACTCCAGTATGTATGGTTACTCTAGCGATGACTTTTTCTCCATACTTATTTGTTAACTCAACTTCAGCAGTTCTTGAGGCTGTTGTGAAGTAGTCATTGGTGTTGAAGCTATCGACTTCTTGTAAATGTAATGCTGAGTTTGAACTGTCACCAGTTTTACTGGATCCAATTAAACCACTAGATCCTTTCGCAAATCGTGAGGATCTGTGGTGGCTAGAACCATCCATTACCGAGTATTGTCCTTCCTCGATTTCAGGTTGGATTTGATCCTTTCCTGAAAGATTTCAGGCCACAGCAAACAGCAAAAAAGCGGGGAGCAAGGCCTTTCTTAGTTTTTGGTTTCTTGAGTACATGGTTTTCTCCTTTTTTAAGAGCTCACGATACACGTAGGGCTCCTGTCAGAAGCTATTTCAAGATCGAATCCAAATATTATATTTATATAAATATTTGATTTTATTTATAAAATCCAATTTTTAAGGGCTGTGAGGAAAAAATGAATGTCGTTAAAATAACATTCACAAAAAGAAGAGCCCTTTAAATTCTTGAATTATATTGATTACATAGTGTTGTCAAAAATCTGTACACTCCAAAAGCGACAAAACGGGGCAGTGTGCTTTAAGGTTAACTTTTAAGATACTTCTTAGTTCTCAGGTTTTTAGAAAATACATATTTCTTTTGGACAATTTACAAATGCAAATAATTATCAAACAAAAACAGTGAACCTGAAGTATCCTGCCAAACAGGCAAATTGAAAATTCTAATCGAAATTCTATTATCAGGAGTAATATATGTTCCTTAGAAATGTATGGCTGGGTGGTATAGCGTCAGTCTTGTGTGTTGTAGTAATAATCAGCGGTTCTGTTTGGGCTAGTGGGAATAGCGATTTAGTGGAAAAAATTAAATCTAAGGCTGTAAGCTGTGAGCCAAACGAAAGCGGATCTCCTTTTTCTCGGTTTACTATGATAGCTAGTCTTTTAGAGGATGATCAAAATTACTTTAGATTAACTATAGATTATAAATTAGCTGATCACCCTTCAGAGCCTCATCAAATCAATAAAATTTTACCTACTAGATTGTTAATGAAATATATTGAAGGACGTGAAGAAGTACATATTGATGAAATTATTCCCGGAGTAGATGAAGATGAAGGATACAAACTGACTCTATCTATCCAGCCTAAAACCAAAGTAAAAAGAAACAGAGTTTATGTCGTTTTAAAAGACCTTCCTAGAAAAGGTTTTGTTAGAATTCAAAAAATTCTTTCCTATGATAAATCTTCAAATCCTCAATTTGATACTGACACCAATAAAGATAAAGTGACTGTTGAGTGTACTCTCATTGAAAAAGGCGAGGTGTGAGATGAAATTTAGCAAACTTATTAATATTTCTTTGATTTCGTTAAGTTTAATCCATTCTAGTTTAGCGAGTGCTGCTTATTTCAATGGAAATGATAGGCAAGATGTAAATAATTTTATCGGATCTAAAATCTTATATGACCTTCCTTATGTTTTTAATATGCCCTTAGATTCTTTAAAAAGTGCATCTGGAATTCAAACAGATGATATTATTTTTGATTATAAAGATGATGAATCTCATAAAATTGGACTAAGATTATATATGGTTCCAGAGGATATTTCAGGACGACAGGCTATGGTCAATTCTATGAAGCAAAAAGGTTTGCTTCAAGATGGAGATGTTATTTTAACATTTCACCCAGAATGGGGACATACTGGTCCTTACCCATCTGTAATGACTGGAATTAGTCACGCTGGACTTGTGTTCACAGATAAAGATGGGCAAATGAAAAATATCGATATGCCTCTTAATCAAGAACAAAACGTAGATGTACGAAATGGTAAAAAAAGTATTTTGACCTCTGATCATTATGTTCATTATACAGAGTATATTCATATCTTAAGGCCTAAAAATTTAAATGCTCAACAAAAGAAGAACCTCAATAAATGGGCTCAAAGATTTTCTGATAGAGTGAGAGGGATCTCAAGATCTACTGTTTATGGAGGTGGTGAAAACCAAACATCTTTTAACGGTAATTACTTGGCGCCAGCTTATGCTGGTATGGAAAACTCCTTTAATTTTCAACCTGGAGAACACGCTCTGGATTTAGCTCGATTAGGCAAAGATATGCCACTTAAGCATAGATATTCTCCAGCTCCGGGTGAAGCTCCCTATGGCAAGAATTTACCTTTGTTTTGCTCTGACTTTGTATGGTCAGTTCATGCCTTAAGAGATTGTGATCCTGATTCGTTTTCTGGAGAAAATTGTAAAGCGAATCCAATGTTCATGCCACTGGGCTTAGTCGGTGAGTTCGATTCTGTTGATGCTGCCATGAATATGGATCTTACTCAGTACAATGCCGGCTTAACCGATGCAGCCTTTATTATGATGCATGAATCTGGAGTAACACTTCAAAACTTAGACTCAAAAATAGATGCGGTAATGAAAGCCACTGTGGGCATGAGAAACATTTCATCTGGCCATAGAAAAGCCGCCGATCTTATTCCGGATTCTTTGTATAAGGCTGTTGCCGGTTATTGGAAGGGGTTCTACGCGAGTTTATTGACTAATAATCGTGCGCAGATGGCCGAAGTCTTAAAAGGTGGAAAGCAAATCAATATGTCTAATGACTATCAAGCCGTTAAAGAAATGTTAGCTCAAGGGCAAGAGGCGATGTTTGTTCCTAAAAATTATTCTCCGACTACGTTTTTAATTAATAGTTTATTACCGAATGGTAATTCTCATAAAAAGTATGATTATGTCGCTACTATTAGTTTCTTAAAGCGTGATTTATATAATCAATTGGCTGAAAAGTTAGGATCTTCTCAGGCGACGGAGAGTATTCCTTTGAATAACTCTACGCCATCGAACTCTGTTTCTAGTGGAACCTGTGGAGGAGGAGACTCCTCTTTGTTGGCAAGTATTAAAGCCAGTTCCGGCTATGCTGGGTTGAAGCGAAGATGTGTTGATGGTGGAAAACTGCATGTTTGGGCGGAATGCAAAAATATGGCTACTTATATCAATGGCGGAGGATGTGAGTCCGATTTTTGATTCGAACTCAGTCTCAAGAGGCAATTATAGTAAAGAGTCTAGCCGAAACTAGACTCTTTCCAGTCGAGCATACTTCACTACAAATTTTCTAACAGATTTATTTGGAAAGATAACACTGACTTTTTGAAGATCCCCTTGGCCTTCTACTTTATATATGTTTCCAACTCCAAAAGTGGGGTGACGAACTCTCATTCCTGTTTGGAATTCAGAGCTTTGAGACATATCGTCATATGAAAACTCGTCGTAGTGATGTGTAGAGTCTTGATTGTAGTCGAAATCTTCAGATTTTGATGTAGAAGAAAATGAGTCTGCATATCGATTCATAAAATTAGGTCGTTTTCTGTCTTGGAGTTGCAAATCTAAATTTTCTTTAGGCAGTTCATTAATGAATTGACTCATCGGAAATCGTCGATCGGCGCCCCATACTTTTCTAGATTTGGCGTGCGTTAAAAAGAGTTTTTCTTGAGCACGGGTGATGCCCACGTAGGCCAAGCGGCGCTCTTCTTCCATTTCATCGGGATCTCCCGATTCAATAGTCTGGCCGCTAGGAAAAAGTCCTTGTTCCATACCCACCATGTGAACGATAGGAAATTCTAAACCTTTTGAAATATGTAAAGTCATTAAGGTGACTGCATTTTCGTCATCCATGCTATCGACATCAGAGACTAAGGCTATTTCTTCTAAAAAGTTTTGTGTAGAGGCTTCTTCACCACGCTCCTGTTGAAAGTGGCTAATGGCATTGTGAAGTTCATCAAGGTTATCGATGCGAGCTAACGATTCGGTTGTATTTTCAGATTTTAGCTTTGCTACGTATTGCGTTTCATCGAGAATTTTATGATAAAGATCAACGAGAGTTCCGTTGCTGGAGACTATATTTTGAAATTCGAGGATCATATTCTTAAATGCTAGTAACTTTTTTAGCGCTCCTACATGCACTAATTTTTGGCGGACAGCTTCGTCTACAGTATCGAGTAAGTTTTTACCACATGAGATGCTGAGGTTTTCTAACTTTTCAATTGTGGTTTTTCCTATTCCACGGGCAGGAGAGTTTACTACCCGTTTGAA
>JAGRAA010000341.1 GCA_020435185.1 Bdellovibrionales bacterium
GAAATTGTTTTTTCTGATGTACTAGAATCAAAGGAACTTAATTGTAAATCTGAGCCTAATTTAAAATGTTTATCCAAATCTGTCGTTGAATCTACTAAGGCTTTAAGCTGTTGTGGGGTGCATATGACAAATGCTTTATTTTTTGAGCTTCCGTCTATGTCTGAATTTCCTGAATTGGCATAAGGGGTATTATTTTGAGCACTAACAGACGTGCAGTCGGTGGAGATGACTCCTTCACTCGGAGAGGATCCACTACCAGAATCCCCTTTATCCCACTCCACTAAATTATTGATCTTACAGCTTATCATTAATTGTGAAGTCAGAAGAAAAATACATGCCTTTGATAACTTCATGAAATCTTATCGGACACTCATCTCCGGGACTTAAGTCTTATATGAATAAAAACATCTCATTTTGAGGCGTTTTTCTCCGAGGTCGTAAGCTCAAACTTAAGACAGTGATGAAATTATTTCAGAAAGATTTGCTGAAAAACCCAAAAAATAGGCTTACTTACGCCTAAAGCTGAGATGAATTGGCTTTTAAATTGCACATAGAATAAGATACCGATCTATAGAATTTTTAGGAACAGGGAATAAGGTTATGATTAAAAGTTTAAGTATAAAATTAGCATTGCTCTTTGTGGCTTCAACATCAATTGCAGCTTTAGGAGAAACCATTGCCCCTCATGAACCCTGTGGTCGAGACAATGCCATATATCATCAAAATCTTAATTCCCCTGAAGCCGTTATTCCGGTCTCGATACAATGTGAAGATAGAGAAAAAACAGCCTCTCCAAATAGGGATGTTCGAGCGATTTTTCACGACATACCGGATTATGTCATTCACGATCGCCCACTTGCAGACCTATGGAATATAACACGAATTGTAAATTCATCTTTTCTTGCTCTTTACAACGAAGAAGAAACCAATAGATATTATGATGTAGTCTGTAAACTTAATCCTCTTGTTTCTCATTGGAGATATTACTTCTATGCTAGTAAAACAGCCCAAAACTCATCGCCATCCGACTACAACTTGTATAAAGACAAAGTACTTGTCGACGATGACAACAGTAGAAGTTATAAAATTTCAGCTATATTTAATTCTAGATCAAACGATAAAAAAATTGCTCTGGTGCAAGAGTATATTAGAGCTCGAAATCCGAGACAATTTGCTTTTTACCTCGACGAATTAAATTGCAATTAAGCAGCTACGAAAGCATATCCTTTAACTCGATTAAATAAAGATCAGTCAAAGATGATGAATAGTTTAAGATCAACTTCTTATGTCACTCTATTGGTTATATTCATAAATATACCCGCAAAAGGTTTTGCTCTCCAATGCATCGAAACCTTTGCAGATATTCATCAAAACTTAATTCCGATAAATCAGGTTTTCTTAACCCATATTCCTACAAATAAAGTAAAGGTAAAAACGAGTCCTAATGAAGAGTTAACTTCAGAATTAGAGCTATTAAAAAAAACGTCAAATCTTGAAACTCTGAGTGAAGATTCTGGAGATAGCGTATTTTATCCTATGTCAGGATTTGATCTCACAACTCCACTTGTTCTCTTTCCTCAAAAAAAAACTTATATCCTCTTAGACAACCATGGGGCTATGAATTGGAGTTCTCTTCTCCATTATAAAAATCAGGGTGTTCATCTCTATGATAAAGATAAAAACAGCAAATGGATAAAATGGGATCAACTGGACGACAATATATTCGAAGGACTGCTAATGAGTCTCTACTCAGTGGATCCAAACGCACAACTCATAAGCATAAAGGCTTTTAACAACCCTGACAGTAAGTTCAGTGTCTATATAGAGTTTTTCGACTCTAGAGTAAAAAAAGTAAAAAAAATCTATTTTATAAGTGCATACCTTCAAAAGTATAATAAGTTAAATATCGATGATCCTGAGACCGAGATATTAACTTCTATATTAGATCAATATAAGCCTCGAATTCTCATCCTCAAAGGATCTATGAGTGCACTAAGAAAAACCTATTCTCGCTCCTTAGATGATTCGGTGAGAGAGTTTTTTATCCAACACCTTTTAAGTCAAGGAGGCGTCATTGTTGAAGGAGCTTCTCAAGCTCTTCCTTCGGCCGACCGATCTGAGTATTCAAGCTTACCTATAAATAGATATCGCTGGGAACTCTCCGATGGGGACCTTCGATTTGATCAGTATTCCTTCAAAATGCAAATTCATGTAGACTACAGTTATAAAGGCATTGCTCAAGTCATTAAGCTAGGAAACTGAAAACGAACGCCCCCTCTTCGGGGCGCACATTACATTTTGCATCCACCTTTTTTCTTGCACTCTTCTTTTTTCATTTTCATATGATCGGCCATTTCCTCTGAAGTCACTTTGCCGTCTTTATTAGCATCCATTCCTGCAAACATGCCTTCATGAGCTTTATCAAACTCATCCTTTGTAACAGCGCCATCTTTATTTGTGTCCATCATTTCAAACATTTTCTTTTGACCCATGTGATGACGACTTCCGTGATGTGCACAAGAAACCAAAAAGAGTAGTGAAATTGAAATTGCAGCAATTTTAAACATAAGTCCTCCTTAAATTCGCTTTTCTTAAAATTCATACTATTTTAAAACGCTTTAAGCTTTCATTAAATGATTAATAAAATAACTAGATCTTTGGGACCAAGGGCCAATTCTAAACCAGACCAAGATAGTTCCCTCGACGTTTTTTTAAAAAGAAAGCCAGTGCCATAAGTATTTGTTCTATCAACTAATGAAACTTTCGATTTCCAATTTATAGAGTCCTCGATTATCCTGATCTTGTCTTCTAAGGCAAGAAAGGAGGTGGTGCAAATGAATGATCTATTAACGAGCACGGCGGAGGTGGACGCCTCTTAAATTGTTTTCAACATGAAACAATACATTGGCGAAATCACTTTCGCCGTGATTTAAGGCCAGGGTTTTCCTGGCCTTTTGATTTTTTATTGTATATAGTCTCTCCATGCAAATTCAATTTATAGGTGGTGTAGGTACTGTCACCGGCTCGAAAACCATCCTCAAGTACAAGGGATACTCTTTACTCATTGATTGTGGGCTTTTTCAAGGTCTAAAAGAAAACAGGTTAAAAAATTGGCAACCCTTTATCCACGACCCTGAAAAAATAGACGCTATTATTTTGACCCATGCTCACTTAGACCACTGTGGTTATATTCCTCGATTCTTAGCTGAGGGATACAAAGGTGAAATCTATTGCAGCAAAGCCACTTTCAGTTTATGCAAAATAATTCTTCCTGACAGTGGTTATTTACAAGAAGAAGAAGCCCGTTTTCGTAACAAAACAAAGTCAACAAAACACCATCCTGCTCTTCCTCTTTATACCGAAGAACAAGCAAAATTAAGTCTGGATAGTTTTGTAACTATAGCTCTTCATCAACCCTTTAAACTCGGTCCCTTTAGCGTCGAATATTTAGATGCGGGTCATATCTTAGGAGCTTGCAGTGTAAAAATAACCTCTCCAGAAGGAAAAAGTATTTTATTCTCCGGAGACCTCGGAAGATACAATGACCTCCTTATGACTTCTCCCGAAAATCGGTCACCTAGTAATTATGTGGTTATGGAAACCACCTATGGCAATAGACTTCATTCCAAAGAGGACCCACTAAAAGTTCTTAAAAATATTCTTG
>JAGRAA010000342.1 GCA_020435185.1 Bdellovibrionales bacterium
TTTCAAGGAGTTTGTCTTGAAGCTCTTCTTCGAGAACTTTTTCAATGATAGAAAAATCAACGGATTTACTTTGAGCTTGTAAGTCAGACAAGATGTCGGTGACTTCTTTAGGCAAATACTCATTGACGTCGAGGCTAATCAATTGGCCAACCTTCATGGCGGCTCCTTTTAGCTCAGAAAGAGAATTTTTTAAAATAATAGCTTGTTCAATGCGAGTTTCTAGTTCTGTGCCTTGGATGTTTTTTTGGATAGTCTTTTTGATTTTTAACGAAGCCTCTTTAGCAGCCAATTGAGTAGTGGCAGTTAATATTTTTTTTGCTCTTGAAAATACGCTTTTTGGAACTTCTTTTTTAGACTTTGCCATGGTTTTTTATAGCAAAATAGGCGGGCTTTGTCCCGCATCTTCGACACTTGACTTATTAGGTCCCCTTCTTTATTTTGAGGCCGATAAGCTTAATTAAGGAGCAGTAATGCGGCAGGCCATACTCTTGCAAGGGGAGTCACCATTGAAATCCTTGTTACATTCTTCGATAAAATGTATTGGCCTCTTGATTTTGGTCTTTTTTTTCATCAATGAAAAGTCTTTTGCCTATGTGGATTACCATAGTCGGACATTTATGCGCTCTTATCCCTTTGGTGGTGGGGTCGAGTTTGAATCCGGTTACAATGTATTAGTCTGGAAACGAGGGGTTGGATCGCCGTCTGCTATGAACCCTTGGTATGGTTTCGTAAGGCCTTCTCTTCAATTCGCTACCGCTGGTAGCTTTAACGAATATAGTTTTAAATTAGATCTTTTTCCTATCTCCTTTTTAGGTTTAAAGTTTGGCACGAGTGACTATCAGAATTTTAAAAACTACTCGGCGTATGATTGTGTAAATTATCAATGCTTGGGTCATTTTCGTATTCAATACGCTGAACTCAATTTAATATATGGTAAAGGACCTTATTTTGGTTTCTTCAAAGCTAAACAACAAAATTATACTCTTTTAGAAATGTTAACGTCGAACCGAGCGATAGAACCTTCTTCGGCTTTATTGTTGAGTGCACAAGGAGATATGGTTTACAAATATATTTCGGGGTTAGGGTATCGTCAAAGTGATCGGTTGGCTTTTACACTTCTTTATTTGCGAGCTGTAGTTTCTGATCAAAAGAGTGAGACAAAATTAGTCAATGCTTCGTATAAGTGGGACGAATATCAAGCTGGAGTATCATTGGGTGAATTTCAATCAGACCTTTCTTCTCGAGGAACCACTGTGGTTTTGCAATTGGGGTGGAATCCTAAGCCTTCTTTAGAGTTACTATAGTGGAGATAAACTATAATTCTATCGGAGTATTCCAATGCAAATTTTCAAGACCGTTTGAAGTTCATCGTCAAGGAGTGCTGTCTTCTGCTCAGAGCGGATTTATTCAAATTTTTGATTCTATAGATTTGCAATGCCTGGAGGATATTGAGGGTTTTGAACGAATTTGGGTTATTTATGATTTTCACCTGAATAAATCTTATAGACCAAAAGTTCGAACTCCTAGAGTAGATGTTCCGAAAAAGGGAGTTTTTGCTACGAGGTCTCCCTACAGACCAAACTCTATTGGGCTAAGTTGTGTGAAGCTTGAGAGGTTAGAGGGACGTAAACTTTGGATCTCTGAGTTTGATATACTCAATGAATCACCTATTTTGGATATTAAGCCTTATTTGGCTTATGCGGATAGCTTTGAGAATGCAAAATCGGGTTGGGTTCCGAAAATGAAGCACTTTTCCTTTGTTTATGAAGAACGAGCTGCC
>JAGRAA010000343.1 GCA_020435185.1 Bdellovibrionales bacterium
ACTTTGATAATTTTGAATGGGACACTAAAAAGGCCCAAGAAAACCTCAAAAAACACGGTGTTGATTTTTTCGAGGCTGTCTACGCTTTTTTAGATCCCAACCGTATTATTGCTGTTGATGAGGCTCATAGTAGAAATGAAGAACGCTACTTTTGCATCGGCAAAGTGGGTACGCAAATCATGACGGTCCGCTTTACTTACCGACGTCGAAAGATTCGCATTATTGGAGCCGGATACTGGCGCAAGGGACGGAAGTTTTATGAAGAAGAAAACAAATAAAAAAAATGCCAAGACCGATGAGCCTATTGGCAATTTAAAAAGGATTGCTGACTTTCTACCCCCACCTGAGCAGCTTTTGCCACCTGAAGAGGTCAGAAAAATAACTCTTGCTTTAGATGAAGAGACTATCGAATTGTTTAAACAGATGGCTGAAGATCATGGCACCAAATATCAGCGCATGATGAGAGAAGTTTTAAAGGGCTACGCCAAAAAATACGGCACCTAAATGGTGCCGTATTTTCACTCACAATAGCTCTAAAAAAACGTCCGTCAATTTTAAGAGCTTCCCAAATATCTATAACTTTAAGGCTGTCTCGCCGTCAGAAAAGAAGGCTTTTTGAATCTGGATTTCTATTTGGCAGTAGTTTCAGGCAAGCACTGACCTCTTTCCATTAAATCTCGTAGCCACAAGCCGGCGCGATATGGATTCTCATCCTTACCGTAAATCTGTCCATCGTGGAGCGCAACGAATTTATTTCCTTGCGATGCGAAAAGACATCTCATTTGGGGCGAACTACAAACTCCACTTCGGACTAAATATTTAAAAATATCCTGAACCTCTAAAATGTTTGGCGAAATTACGCCCGATAGGCCTTGGTTACGGACCACATACTCTCCATTTTTAAGTTCGAAACTGCAAAATTTATTGCTTTCAGAGCATACTCCCGCCTTTTCAAAGTCTCGAAAAATTAATTTCGCTAATTCATAATTATCGGTTTGATAGGCTGACTTTCCACCTACTTGAATTTCAAATCCTTTTGTATTAGCGTATATGCTACATCTGCCGCTCGTTTGAGTTTCTGCATTTACTGTAAATGAAATTGCCATTAGGCTTAAAATTGCGATCATTTTTTTCATTAAAAACTCCTAATTTGTTATTAAATCCTTTTTTCTACACTTCTGGTTCAATTGCAAATTCCATTCCTGAAAGTACGCGCCGGACGCCGACCAGAAACCCAATGAATCTTGTGGGACCAAAACGCTTAAAAGCAAGTATAAGTGTCCTAGCGCAATATCTTGCGCTCGATTTTATTGAGAGTTTTAGGGATTTCACCGAAATCAAACGGTGTGCCGCAAGTTGTCACTTTAAAAAAATCGCTTGAATGCTGGGCTTGCCTCTGATTTTCACGAAAGCTCGTCATTTCATCCAGCTTTCATAAAAAGACGCCGACAATCCAACCATGGAGCGCCATTTTAGGATTTCATTTTTTGTCACCAAAATTGCTCCTCAGGTAGGCCTCATTTTCAGCTCACAGCTCAAAACTATAAAAATGACAGCTTTTACATCAAGTTTGTAAATTCAGTTTACACAACAACTTCGATGGAGTTCATTTTGCACAGTAATTCTAATCACTTAACTTCTGGAATTAAACTTGCTAATAGGAACCTTATGGAAAAACGTTCTTGAGATTGATGGATAATGGTGTCCCAAGAAAATAGAACGTTACCAATTTCTATGAAACATTAGTTTAGTGAATTGAATGGAGATTTTTATGAGATATTTGTTTACAGGCTTAGTCCTGTTGTTTTCATTTGTAGCTGTTGCGAGCCAGGAGAGTAATACCCTTGACCCCAAAAGGAAGGAAATATTTGAAATCTATTCACAATTAGCCGGAGAGTATATAGGCGTTACAGAAGAAGGGAATACTTGCTTGGTAAGAGTTGCAGAAAGCTCCAATTCTAGCATTGAGACAGTTATTGATAGTAAAAGATATAAAGTGACAGGAAATGCGACTCCTTTAGAATATTCCCATAAACATGAAAACTATACAAGAAAGCCATGGAAAAATGGTGATCAATGGTTTAGCTTGGGTAATACAAAAGAGTTTCGCTCTTATTGGGGATATTCTTTTAAGCAATGTAGTAATGCTTCATCTTCAAATAATTGCGCGAATGGAAACGGTCATAGTTTAAAACTACTTGGCCGTGATAATGCGAACTATGCTGGGAGATTAGAACGTATAAAACTAAGTTATGATTTAGAGAATAGTGGCCAGAGAAGGCTAAAGAGTGCCAATGGTGTTAAGGCCCAATATTCAGATTCACAGATAAATAAATCAGGATTTTACTTTCTTAGTGGCCATTCTCTGGATGAAGATTTAGAAACTCTAAAAGATTTAGGATTTGCTAAAGCTGAGTACTATTTCCCATATGGTTCTGATCGAAAAGATGTATATAGTTTTGAATCAGCATCAACAGAGATAAATTGCATCAATTTAGAAAAAAGTAATGAATAAACCCCTTCATCCATGCTGGTTCCGTTCACGTGTCTG
>JAGRAA010000344.1 GCA_020435185.1 Bdellovibrionales bacterium
GTTTTTTATAAAACTAACAGCTTTCACAAAATAATTCTACCATTCAAATAAATTTAAGTTGAGGAAAATTAATGGCTAAATGTCGTTTGTTTGGTTTTGGCTATAAATGGCTAAAGTTGAGACATTATGTGCCGATAAGAGAGGTATAACCAGATTTCCGGGGGGATGGATGTCACAAAGTAATGTGATTGATTTTCAGAAGCACTTATCTAAAGAAAACCGTTCAACAAAAAAATCCATAGGAAAAGCTCCTATTGTAGATATGACAGAAAGACGAAATGAGATTCTTGAGTCAGAAAGACGAGATGTTAAGCGAACCATATTAACTGAATTTGTGGGAGCTTGTGTGGTTGTTCCTGAAAAGGGTCTGTTGAAAGTTTCATTGTATGATATCTCTGAAAATGGAATAGCTATTGATATTGATGAGGAAGATGGATGTTTTTTAGAAAACGAAGAGGTTGCTGTTAGGGTTTATTTAAATCAACAGACCTATTTTCCGTTTGTAATAAAAGTGAATCATGTTTTTCAAAATAATGATGAGGGAACTTACCGTCATGGATGTAGTTTTGTAAAAGGCACTGTGAATGATAAAGCGTTATTTCATTTCGTGAAATTTATAGAAACCGTTAGCGCTAGCTTAGAGAGAGACACTGGCGATATCATGGTTTCTAATCTGAATAAGTAGGTTCACAATAGTTTATTTGATAAAGTGTTTTTGTAAACACAAAAATATAGATTTATTGAGATTTGCATCAAAATCATTAGTTTTTTTTAAAATCCGTTATTTTTTCTTAACTAAAAATCAAATGCCGTCCATCATATTTATAAGACTTTATTTTCTAAAGTCGCTCATAAAGTGAAAGGGGTAAGCGTGACTCCCAGTCGTGTAAGTACAAAAATCGTATTAGATACTAACGTTCTTCTTTTCGACGCAATGGCGGTTCGAAAATTTCACAAAGCAGATATATACATACCCTTCTCAGTAATCGAGGAGATTGATCGATTTAAGCGAGATATGGGTGAGAATGGACGAAATGCTCGTCAGTTTAGTCGTTTTATAGATATATTGAGAGCAAAGGGGACCCTGGCAGACGGTGTTGAAATAGAAGAATCTGGATCCTATGTTTATGTTTCCATCGATCAAAAATTAGAAAATATGCCTGAGACCATGTTAGAGAATAAGGCCGACAATCGTATCTTAGCTACGGCAATAGCTCTTCAAAGAGAGTTTCCAGATGCAAAGGTGCAATTGGTTTCTAAAGATATTAACTTGAGAATTAAAGCGGATGTGTTTGGAGTATTCGCAAAAGACTTTGAACCGGACACGGCTAACTTCGAAGATCTTTATGCTGGTATTATGGAAGTTAATGTTGAGCCCAGCCAAATTGATTCTTTTTACAAAGAGAAGTCTATTCATTTGGATTTAAAGTTATTGGCGAATCAATATGTGGTGATGAAAGATCTATCTAACGAGAAACATTCTGCAATTGGCCGGTATGATGTTGGCGATGATCGAGTAGTGCCTTTGATTAGTCCTTCAGATAGTATTTGGGGTATTCATCCCAGAAATATGGAACAAAGCTTTGCTTTAGACTGTTTACTAAACGATGACATAAAATTTGTTTCTCTTGTCGGAAAAGCTGGGACAGGAAAAACTTTGCTGGCAATTGCCGCAGGATTATCAAAAACTTTAGATGAAGGTAAGTTTCATAAACTTTTGGTGAGTCGTCCTATTTTTCCGATGGGGAGAGATATTGGTTATTTGCCGGGAGATATCGGTGAAAAACTAAACCCGTGGATGCAACCGATTTTTGATAACGTTGAATTCTTAATGGGTGAAGGAAAAAAAGCCGCAGGGAGAGCACAAGAGCTTATTAATCAAGGTATGCTTAATATTGAACCTCTTACTTATATCAGAGGTCGAAGCATCCCTAATCAATATCTTATTGTGGATGAAGCGCAGAACT
>JAGRAA010000345.1:0-3185 GCA_020435185.1 Bdellovibrionales bacterium
AATATGCTAATTGGAGATAGTAGCCCCAACCATGATGCAGCTTTAATTTTTAGATTTCCCTTTAAAATTTCTATATTGTTTAAACTTAAACTAAAGAAAAACGTCCAAATGATTATTCCTGAAAAATTATCTGATATCTTTAAATTGCCAATAATGGACTGAAACCAGACCGATTGATTAAATAGCTCATTAATTAAAATTAATACCGTTGTTGAAAAGAGCGCTGCCAAGAGAGAAAAGGCCAAAATATTAATATTTAAATTTTCTTCTCCTTGAGCGTTGTTCGTAGAAATTATTTTTACTAACGCATGATTTACACCAGCCTGTACAAAAAGAGACAACAACCATATTATGCTCATGGCATAAAAATAACTTCCCACATCGACTTTAGTCATAATTTTTACAATTATTACGTTAATAAAGAAGACTAAAGCTAAATTTCCTACTCGACCAAAGAAGGACCAACTCACATTTTTAAATATAGTTCTTAAAAAATTTGTTTCCAATTGAGACCCTTAAAGATTTTCATATATATCAATAAATATATCCTAAAGTTGCAGGTATTTAAATGCGAAAAGAAGATATGATCGATCTAATTTTCAAGGTATTACCAGCATTCCTGTTGACCATGGGCTCTTCTCTTATTTTCAATTGGCTGGTTATTCAGTTTGCAAGAAAAACCAAAATCGTTTCTAAATCTGATTTTAGAAGAAAAAAGAAGCGCAGAATCGCCTTACTTGGAGGCGTACCCCTTTATATCTCGCTTTGGATAGCTTATTTAGGTTTTAATATTGAGCCGTTATTCAACACCCTTGTCGCTGCAGCTCCGCTCATTCTCATTGGAATAGTTGACGACATCAAAGAACTCAGAGCTCTACAGAAGTCTGTTATTCATATGGTTTCTATTGGATTGTGGATTTATTTAACTCCAGCCGCAGATACTCTTTTGGTGAAGCTCGGCGGACCGCCCATTTCTTCTTACCTCATTATGTCTTTCTGGATTTTGGGAATCATAAATGCCGTTAATATGATAGACGGGATGGATAGTGAAGCAAGCTCCTTCTCTATCTTTGCGGCTGGATTCTTTATACTTCTCTCAACATCATCTGTACCACCACTAGAGCTTATTGTTTTTATAAGTGCTTGCTTAGGTTTTCTCGTCTTCAATAAGCCCCCTGCTAGATTATATTTGGAAGATAGTGGAAGCACTTTTTTAGGATTTTTCTTATCCACCTATTCTCTGACCTTTGAATATAGCAATCTCAGCTACTATACCTTGTTGATACCATTATTTATCTTAGC
The DNA here is from genome assembly GCA_020435185.1 of Bdellovibrionales bacterium. Lineage (GTDB taxonomy): Bacteria > Bdellovibrionota > Bdellovibrionia > Bdellovibrionales > UBA1609 > JAGRAA01. Next base: position 1,303 of record JAGRAA010000345.1, read on the forward strand.
ATTACCAGAAATCGACGCCATAATGGCCATATATAGACGCATCAAATCCAAAACCTCTGTATCTGCACCCGATCATGATCATATTCATCATAAACTTTTAAAAGTGGGTTTTACGGTTCCTCAAGTCATCATGATATTGATAACTGTCACAACCTACTGTGGAACAACTGCCTTTTTGTTAAACCAGTTGCAAAATCCAACACATATACTGATTGTCACAATGCTTTCTGCTTTCGCTCAGCTTTCTATCTTAAGCCTAATTTATCTTTTAGAGCACAAAAAGGCTCAACAAGTATCTAACTATAGCAGAAGCCTTATTGAGCAATCCTTCAACCTAAATGAAAATATAATTGTAGATCCTGATGATTTCAGAATCATAGTTTACGATTTATTGCCCTACTATAAGGAGCTCCAACAAAGAGGAATTGTCGCGGTACAGGAGTTTATTCAAGACTTTAATGAATATGTAAATGATAATTTTAAAACGAAACAATTAAAGCAATATGGCTCTTATTCACTCATTGTTTTAGAAAGTCCAAGCCAACATCGATCACTTTTACAAGAGACCATTTCTCATAACTTTTTCAGCCTTTTGGCTAAGCATGATATTCAAAAAAATTCTGGTAAGCTCCCATGGGGAATGAGTATTTATACTAATGGTAAGTTTGGAGACCAGATTTTAAAGAAATTTAATGTTCCGGTTTCTAGACGTGATGAAAAATCTTATAATAAGGCTGGATGATATTAAAAAAAGTTTTATCAATATATATCTCTCTGTACTTATGTTTTTACTCTAGTTTTGTTTACGCAGAGTTTTTGCCTTCTTCTCTTTTGAAAAGCACATCTCTAACCAGTGAGTACTTTGTAGGAAAAGAACTTGGCAAGCCGCTCATTCAAATCAGTCTTTTGAGTGGTGTGCAAAAACCTGGGGTTTATCATATCCCGATTGGTACGGACTTAGGTCAACTTATCGCCTATGCTGGTGGAAAAAATCAAAAATCTAATTTTAGCAAAGTCAATATCTATAGAACAACCGAGCAAGGCACGAAAAGGACTATCGTTTATGACTTTGAATCTATCTTAGAAGATTCACAAAAAATGCCAGATCTTAGATCAAATGATTTAATTTATATTAACGAAGATAAAGTTACACTCGAAAAGACTTCTCAATGGGTGAGCATTGTCGCTGGCGTACTTTCTATTGCTCTATCCGCTGCTCTGATAAATCAAAATAATAAATAATCTTAAGCTGCATCTTTACGCTCAGCAATGGCACCCTTTAAATCATCATAGGTAAAATTAAGAATACCCAAAATAGGTCCATTATAAGTATCTCTAAAAGTCTTTAATGCTCTCTTGAAATCATCTTTAATTGTTTTTCTTTGATTAGTAACAAATATTACAAAATCAGAGTATTGAGCTAGCAAAAAGGGCTCTAAATGACCATTTATCGGAGGACTATCTATTATAATGATATCATATTCCGATTTTAAATCTTCTAAAAAGCTTTTAAAAACAGCGCTCTCGACATAGTCACAAAGGTTTTCGCTAATTCTATGAGTATCTATAATATGGAGATTACGACTAACTTTCTTTCTTTTAAAATTTATTCTCGTTTCAGAGTTAACTATTTCTAATTCAGGCGTTTCAACCGCATCGGGAAAATACTTAGATTGTTCTGGCTTTGAAAAATCCACGTCCATAATGAGAACTTTGTTATCTGTAACAGACAAGGCATAGGCTAAATTCGATGCCGAAAATGTCTTTCCCTCATTTTTATTAACGCTTGCCATACTTATAACTTTAGCGCTTCGCTCAGTAGACATTAGATCTATATTTAATAAGGTTTCTAATTTAAATCGAGTGTATCTAATCGAGTTTGC
>JAGRAA010000345.1:3250-16672 GCA_020435185.1 Bdellovibrionales bacterium
CCGATTTTCATCGCCTTAAAGTTCCCTATAACTTTTAATCCAAAATATTCAACTTCCTCTACTCCTGAGAACGTTGGCATAACGATGTAGTACAAGAACAACAAGAATATTCCTATTAAAATGGCTGCTACTATACTCAATACATATTTAGAAAAAACAGATATTCCTGTAGGAACTTTTGGCTCTTCTGCAAAATTCATAATGTTTAAGTCATTGGTTTTTCCCGCTTCTTGAATTTCTGTCTCTTGATATCTTTTTTGCAACAGACTATATAACTCATTGGTTAGCTCAATATTTCTTTTTAATTCAGAAAACTTTCTTAATACACTGGGCAGAATTCGATATTGTTTATTAGATTCTAAAATGCTTTTATCGTAAGCCTTAATTCCGCTCAAATATTGATTGAGCTTGTTTCTATTTTTGTTTAACTCTTCAGATAACCCTTCTAAATATTTCCACGGGTCAAAAGTCATTGCGGATTTTTGCTTTAATATCTTTTTAAACTTTCCGATTTCATTTTCTTCATCAAAACGAGAAGAGGCCACGCCTCTATCTTTATCATTTTGAATTAATATTTTTTGGTATTTTAAAAGTTCATATCTGTCTTTTAGTTGACTAAAATAAGTGTACGACGGTTGATCACTCGATAACTGATCTTTCACATAAGCAATTTCATGTTCTAGTTCTTTAATATACAGCTGAGTCGACGCGAAATCCACTTGTAATTTATCTAGACTTTTTCGCTTTTGAAAATAAGTTTCACTCATTAATCTATGAGTTTCAGGATCTCCAAGATAAACGTTATTTGTTTGCAGGCTAACTAAATCGTTCTCTAGGTTAGTGAGCTTGGTTTTTATCGACGTTGTCTGTTCTTCTAAAAAGGATTTTACTTTACTAGAGTTGTTTAGCAAATTCTTAAAATTTATTCCCACTAGAGTTTCTGTAGCAATATTAGTGATCGCCATGGCTACTTCTGAATTTGGAGATTGACCTGTAATCGTGAAAGAATATTTTTTATCATCGATTTCGATATTCAAATCCCCAATGAGGGTTTCTCCTCGAGATTTTATAGACTCGTCATCTCCACTACCATAATAGTTTTTTAAAACGGCTTTGTATCGACCACACTTATCTAATTCGCAAAAACTTGTTTTTCCATCAACCTCTTCAACTAGAGCAATCTGAAACAAATCAGAATAGAAATATTTTTCTAAGAAATATAACTTGGTTATTAACTCCTGATCTCTCATCCATGTTGTAAATCCACCAAATCCCAATGAGTTTTGTTTTTTATTCAAAGTGACATTTACAGAACTTGTTGCTTGATAAATAGGTTTTTTAATAAAAAAAGTGACTATGCCAACAACCGAAGGAATAGCGAATGTTAATGATAATAGAAAGTAGACGTGACTATATACAAATCTAATGAAATCGACCAAATTAAAGTCTTTTTCTTTTCCTATATCCATATTTTGAGTTTGCAGATATTCACCACTCATACATAATAAATCGGCAAAATCTCTAATCTATTTGAATATTACTAGACTACAAATTTAATTTTTCTACGTAAGATTTTATATATCCATTAAAACAAAAGTCTGTAGACATTCGACTATAGCAATTTTTTGAATAGTTTTCATAATTAAGATCGTCTTCCAAAATCTCCATGATTGCTTTTTTCAACGAGTTAGCGTTTTTCGGAAGAGCTTCCAACCCAGTTACTCCAACAGTATTTACTTCCCTAACGCCAGAGTCTAGTCTAGTCGTAATTAATGGAAGCCCTCTCCTCATGCCCTCAAGAAGACATAGACCAAAGGCCTCAGAGCTATTAATCGAGGGGAGCACCATAACTCGACTTTCATCAATACATTTAATCAAGGCCTCTCCTCTTTTCTCACCAACAATTTTTACTCGATGTTGAATTCCAAAACTCTTTATGAGCTTTAAAAGCTGCTTTTTTTTAGGCCCATCTCCCACAATAAGAAGAGATTTGTCTGTATCTTTTAGCGCTTTTATTAAAATCGGTATTCCTTTATATTTTACTAATCTACCAACAAATATGAGATCGTATTTTTTCACATTGTTATTTTTTACCATTGGCGATGATTGAATCGCTAGCGGTACAGTCTCAGATAAAATATTTCTTCTCTTTAGCCACTGCCGTAAATATTGAGAAGTAACTATCACTTGAGATTTATGCTTCTTAAGTGTCCACAATAGATACTTATTATGAAAGAAGTTAACTATAGGGCTAGAGACTCTGTTAGTATGAAGAGTATATATTTTTTTAAAATCCAATGTATTGAATACTCCCATAGCGATTGGATTTGGCAAATGAATATTTAGGATGTCTGGCGACAATCCCTTAATATAAGATCTAGACCATTTCGTTATCGGCAAATTAAAAAATCGACCTATCGTTGGCATCCGGTGAACAGTTACCCCATTCACAACATCCACTTGTAATTGATTTTTTTGATGAGATACAACAACATGAACATCGAATCCTTCTTTTAAAAAACCCTCCGCTAGATCCTGTAATGCTCTTTCCATACCACCGAGGTGTGGCCAATAATATTTACCAATCAGAACTAATTTCACAATTTACCAATCAAAAGTTATTCCTAACAATAATCCTGTGCCCATTCCTATTGTATCAGCCTGTAGATCTTGACTGTCCAAACTCGGATCTACGAGCTCTTTCAAGCTTCCTACAAATGTCGTAATCGCTATTGACCCCATAATACTTGAAAATCGAGAATATTTTTCTGATCTAAAATAGGCATACGAGCCAGCTGAAATACACGCACTCACTAGAAGGTGATTTTGTTTATCTTTTTGGTCAAACAAAGACTCCCCGAAGCCCAACGGAGAGTATACTAAAACACACAATAAAATAACATATCTAAAACTCTGCACCCAACCCTACCCCAGATACAAAATAAGAGTTTCCTTGAACACTATACACAGAGGCATTTGTGGTTAAGTAGGTAATCTTATTAAATAAAAATATATCCATTGTAAATCCCCATTGAGTATATCCTGCTTTAACGATAACGCCAGATTCGTTCACGTCAGATATTCCTGTATGAAAATATCCAGAGGTGTTTACTGGGTATGATTTTTTTTGCAATTGAAGATCTTTAGCTGTTGAACCAATGTAGAAAAAGCCTGGCAAATCAAATCTTAATCCAAGTCCTATATCAGACCGTAAATTATCCGTGGTTTGAGTTGATGCTATAATAAGCTGATGGGTTCTAAAAAATCTAAAGCCCAGCTCTACGCTTAAAGAAAATTGCTCTTGAGAGGATGTGGTAGAGTTTCCTAATTTTATATCCTGAATACTGTTGTAAATAGAATTCACGCTAACAATAGTTTTCTTTTTAGTTGCCGCATAGCTCGACACACCAACTAAAAGCACTAACATTATCAATAAATTCAATATCCTTCTCATAGGTATAGTATAACGTTTTTTACTTGAAATGATGATGGAAAACTCAATGTCCCCTACTTAGGACGATTTTCCTGTGTCAGAGCCATAATTTTTTCATAGAACACAGACTAAAGTTGTACGTTTATTTTATAAAACTTCTTTAAATTATTTAAACTTCTTCCGATCATTTTCTTGTGAAACCAAAAATATTAATCATCGAAGACCAAAAAGAATATCAATTAACATTAGGAACAGCTCTTTCTGAAGAATATGAACTGAGCTTTTCTTCCAGTGTATCACAGTCCATTGAGCTCATTAATGCGTTTGATTTTGATTTATTTCTTGTTGATATATTGCTGCCTGACGGAAATGGGCTTGAAATATCTACCTATTTGCGAAAACAAGAAAAAACCAAAAAGACTCCAATTATAATGGTAACTAGCAGAAATAGTGTCGATGACAAAGTCTCTGGATTTGAGCATGGTGCTGACGATTATATTACCAAGCCCTTTCACTATAAAGAACTCAAAGCCAGAATCAAATCCAAATTAAAAAAGCCTTCCAGCAATGTCCAACCATTAGAACAAAAATTTATAGAATATAAGAATTTTAAAATAGATCTAGAGAAGCAACTTCTTTTTGATAAATTAAGCCAATCAAATATTGATTTAACGAGAACAGAGTTTAAACTCCTTGTTGTTTTTGTTAAAAGTCAAAACATGGCATTAACTAGAGACCAGCTTATAGAGCAAGTTTGGCCAAATAAACTCAAAATGACCTCTAGAACAGTCGATACTCATATCAGCAATTTACGCAAAAAAGTCGATCACTTAGGTATGCAAATCCATAGTGTCCACGGAAAAGGCTACAGCTTAAGTCTACACCACCAAAAGGCGTCTTAAGAATTGTTTTTTTTATTTAACAAACTCTCTAATTCTATTTTTACTTGTACATAGCTTTCGTTAATATTATTAATCTGATCATCAATGGTTTTATGGTCTTCTGGGCCCACACTGTCTTGATCCAAACAAATATTTTCTATTTTACTACTACATTCACTTATAAACTGTATTCCTAAATTTGCACTCGTTGATTTTAGATCATGTGCAAGTTTTCCTAATACTCTAAAAGCTCCTTTCTGCGATTCACTTTCCATTTGAAGAGTTAATAAAGGGGTTGCTTCTAAGTACATATTTATCAAACTTTTCAATAGTTGTTGTCCCTCATCAGGATCTAACTCTCGAATCAGCTCAATCTTTTCTAAGTTCACATATTTCATACATTACATATTACATAATCAACGTCTAAATTTATAATATACTCTCTGTCCACGTTGAATGCGCTCAAGTCCTCTTTGTTCTGGAGTACTATTGTAATCGATGATTTTGGCAATTTCCTTCAACATAGAACTTTCACCATAATAACTATGATTCAATCCCACTTGATCAAAGAAAGACATATCCTCTCCTGAAGCATTAATTGAAGTAATGCCATCGAATACAAAACTATCTCCATTATTATCTAATCCACCCACTCTAGGATAGCCATTAAGTTCAGACGAAACCAAAATAGCTTTATCTAAAGAGCTCGAGTATATAGTAACATTATCTGCCATTTTTGGTAAAGCTCTAGCCACTTCTTTTCTAAACTCTTCTTCGTCAATATCGGGGGCAGCCATAATAATGTTCTTAAACGCACCTTGAAATTCTGCATTTTCGGATAAGTGCTTTAAGCCTATTCCAGTAACCAAATTCCCCATACTATGAGCAATAATATGAACCTTGCTATATCCTTGCTTAAGAATTATTTTTAAAAAATCTTGGAGCTCATCATTAGCATTTCTCGCATCATTGGAATCACTCACATAAGATTCCACTTCACCATTTGAGGGCCAACTAAACATAAATGGAGTACCCTTAAATTTAATGTCATAAAATATTTGAGCAGCCCTTCGAGCGGCGCTAGCAAACGAAACATTGTAGCCATGAATAAATACAAAAGCCGTATTTTCAGGAGTTGTCTGCTGACTATTTGTAACCGACGCAACAAAATCCTCTAAAGTCTGTTCTTTTATTTGCTTTAAAGTAATATGTTTTTTTGGATCTTCATCTATTTCAAATCTCCAAAATTTAGGTCGCTCCATATTGCCGTGTTGATGCGATTTGGGAATGGTTACATAAACCTCTCCTAACTTAAGACCATTGCTTCGCTTTGTTCCAAAATGCTTATTAACATCGGCTTCATAAGTTAAGCTTCTGTTGGTGCCATAAAATACTTTTACTGTATAATATGGCAAGTTAGCTATATCCAAGTTAAATGCTGGACTTGCTGATCGAGCTCCTCCTTGCGGGCTCAACGGAGATGTTGGGTCTGCAGCAGACGTCGTTAAATAGTTTATAGCATAAATCTGAATATTTACCTGTCCCTCCCGAATAACTTGTTCAATTGCCGTTCTCGCTAAATTTGTGTCAACCTGATAAAAAGTTAATATGTCCGAAAGAGCTTTTTCTTTTTCTAAAGGGCCAAATAGCGTTTCATTAAAGACTATTTCCACGACTCGAACTAATGTCACTACGCTCTCTAGTGTGCTCACGTTGGTAACAGGAAAGCTCTTTTCAAGCTCTATCCCATACTTAATTTGAAAATAACCCTCGCCTTTTTTTTCTACACTTAAGAATTTTATTTCATCCGACTTAAATACCTCGACTTGTACATTTTTAAACGAACAACAGTGCAAACTGAGAATTTGCATAAGACTTTTTTCTATTTTTTGATCCGGAGAACTCAATGTTTCAGCGAAAATAGATTTAATACCAAAACAAACAAAGAACAAAATCAGTAAGGCTCTTTTCATCACCCCTCCTTTTACGGTCTTTGAATGTACCAATATTATCTATTTTTTAAGCAGCTGATTTCTTTTGGTTGTAAAAATTACAATATGTTCTACAGATATGTGATTACAAGATATTCAACACTCTTATTCTTAATAACAACCTCAAAATCTTCTTCCCGATATTTGCCCAGTAATTTTTTCCCGAGAGGAGAATCTATCGTAATCACTTGAACCTCTCGATCATCAACTTTAATTTTTTCTCCTGCGGCAGCAGGTAACAAAAACAATATTTTCTCTGAATTATTCGAAAGATCTTTTACAGTGACAATATGACCTATGTTTATAGGTCCATTTTCGCTCGGGTTAATATCTGCTTTTTTAAGTTTAAATATATCTTCTTTTAATTCTCTTACCCGTTTTGCTTGTGCTCCTGCTAGGTAAGATGATTCAATACTCCTGGTATCGTACTTATTCTCTGCCTTTGCGTCTTCATGAGTCGATGCCTCTTTGGCAAATTTAGCTTCTCTAATTAAAAAATCTAATTTGCTTTCAAGCTGAGCGATGAGATTTTCGAAAAGATGCACTTTATCCATTTGGCATTTCTTTTTTAACTCTCCATAGAGAATTCGTGTAAAAATGATTTGAGTCAAAATAATGATTTAAAACTTCAAAACCCGTTTCCATTGCAAAACTTTCTATGTCTGAAATTAAATACTTATGGGAATATTCTAAATGAATCGGTTCAAACGCTTTAAATTTAAAAGTTTTTTCAAGCTCTCCGACATATACCTCTTGAGCGCACGTAGATATAATAAAACTCTCCATAGCCCCAACATTTGGATTGTATGTTCCAAAATGCATGAAATTTTTTAAATCAAAATTGGCGCCCAATTCATTGTTCATTCTGGTCAATAAATTGAAATTAAATTTTTTCGTAATGCCCTCTCTGTCATTATATGCCAATAACATGAGATCAATCTCTTTTTTTAAATCAAACCCAATAAGCAACAGATCGTCATTATTCAAATGCTTCCACAAAACCCGTAAAAACACTAAGGCATTTGGCCTATCAAAGTTACCAATAGTAGAGCCTAAAAATAAAACCAACTTCCTCCCTGACTGATTGTCAGAAACCCAATCTAGTCCGCCGGTATATTCACCAACAACTCCCGTATGTTCTAAAGCGGGAAACTCTTCTTTGAACAATCGGTCAATTTGCACGATAGCTTCTTTGGAAATATCAATAGAAGTGTATTTAAACGATAAATTTTCTTTTAAAAATTGATCTATCAAGATTTTCGTTTTTCTTCCGTCTCCTGCTCCTAATTCAATAATATTAATATTTGAATGACCTATTTTTTGGGCAATGTCTTTTTTGTTTTTTTCAAAAACTTCTATTTCGCAATCAGTTAAATAATAATCTTCGCTTTCCATAATTTGAGAAAACAAACGACTGCCTTCATCGTCATAAAAATATTTAGAAGGAATTTCTTTTGGTTTGGTGGACAACCCCTTCAGTACATCTAAGGCGAACTGTTCTTTCGCCTTTCCTTGATCTTGAACGTTAAAAGAATTCAATATTTTTACCGACATAATTTACACCCTATTTTTTATTTATAAGATTATCCAATGAAAATCGTCCCGCACCCAGGGCTAAATATGTTAAACCTCCAACGAGGTATAGTAACGCCATTTCTTTCTTTGCAAAAGGGTCACTTCCATGGGCTACAAATGCAGCAACAGCCATTGTAATAATGACAAATGCAGAACTTAATCGAGTCATCAACCCCAGTGAAATAAAAATGGCAAATAAGAATTCACTGAGCCCAGCACACCAACCCATAATCCCAGGAAAGGGCAACCCCAGACTCCCTAGATGTAAAATAAATTTTTCAGATGGTGGAATTTTTTTTATTCCATGACCAAAAGCCATCATCAACCCTATTGAAACTCGAGATATTAAAAAAATTGTATTAGCAAATAACCCTTCAAATCTTATCCCAGAAAATAATATTTTTTTCATGTGCTCCTCTCTTAAGAATTACCGATCAGATTAACAATTTATCAAAAACAATTAAAGCAAAACTCATATTTTTATAGCCCTAAAGCTATCAATATCATATTATTTATTCATGAAAATTCTTATCGTTAGGTTTAGCTCCATCGGAGATGTGATTTTAACAACTGGTGTTATTAATCAACTAAAAAAACACTCTCCAAATTGCGAGATTCACTATTTAACACTCCATCAAAATTTACAATTGTTACAACAATGTTCTTTCATCGACAAAATCATAACCATTGATAAAAAAGAGTCTTTCTTAGGGCTTTTCTTTAAATTTTTTAAAATTGGCTTCACCTATTCTTATATATTTGATCTCCACAGCAATTTTAGAAGCTTAATCTTTAAAATGTCTCATCCTTTTAAAACAACCTCTTATTCTAAAAATGCTTTATCAAGAAGATTGTTTGTGAGTTTAAAATACAAATTTTCTTCTCTTGATCATCATGTGGTTCAAAAATATTACACACCTATACAACGTAAGTTAAATCTTCCCAACTCCTCCTTAGAAAAGCTTAGGCCTGCCATTAGTCTTATTAAGCCCGATCAATTTGACTTTGACGTAGTTATTCATCCCTTTGCCAGTAAAAACACAAAAGTGTGGCCCTATTTTGAAGAACTCATCGAAATACTCAAAAAGAATAACTATCGTGTGGCCATCATTGGCAACGGTCCGTTTAAAGACATTCAAGGTATTACGCATTTTGAAAACAAAACCTCACTTGATGAAGTTCTCAAAATTATCAACCAATCCAAACTCTTAGTTTCTAACGACAGCGGACCACTTCATATGGGCATTGCCGTTAATACATTTACAGTAGGCATTTTTGGATCGACCACAAAAGAATTTGGATTTTATCCTTATTTTAAACATTGTAGAATTGTAGAGCATGACAACTTGAATTGTCGTCCTTGCCATGTTCACGGATTAGATCAATGTCCATTAGGACACTTTAATTGTATGAAAGACATTTCTGTTACTCGTGTTTTCGACGAAATAAAACGCTCGGTGCCTACGACACCGAGCAACCCCCCCTAGCAGCTAAATATTCACATCATGAACGCTTTTTTTTAAATTGAATGCTTTGGATATTTCGATTATCCACTTTAAGAACTACTCCCAATTTCATTTTATCTTTTAACTTATTGTTTTTTGGCTGCATCGCCAAAAATCGGTTAACCTGGCCCGTGAGGTTAGACAAATCTGATCGTTCTGACAAATATTTAGCAATTTGTCCAGAAACTACTGCCGTTGCTTGCGAAGTTCCTGACATTATCCCATACTTTCCATCTGGCAGGGATGAATACACTTGTTCTCCCACAGCTAATATATCCACACGGCTTCTTCCAAAATTGCTATATAGACTTAGCTTTTCTTTAGAATTTAATGAGCCCACTGAAATGATATTTTTTAAATTATAGGAAGCTGGGTAATATCCTCTTTGATCAATATTTCTACCCTGATTACCAGCTGCCGCGATCATCAGAATACCTTTTCTTGAAGCTTCTTGAATCGCATTTTCTTCAGCAAGATCCTTTGTCATGCCACCCGACGAATAATTAATGATTTGCGCCCCCATTAAAGTCGCATATCTTATGGCCTCTACAGTAGAGTGAATCACACCGCTCTTACATCCTTTTGGATCATGGTATTTGAGCACCATTAACTTAACATCTCTATTAAACGATTGAAGTGTCCTATTAATATTGTGGTATACCTGATTGTTGATAATACCGGCAATGTGTGTCCCATGGCCATGGTGATCAGACAGCTTATTATTGTTATCGCAAAAATTCCATCCGTAAACGTCATCGATAAACCCATTGCCGTCATCATCTTTGTTATTATGGGCTTTATCTCGCCCCATTTCGTCTAACCCCGTTTCTCCAGAATTGATCCATATAGATTGTTTTAAACTAGGATGTCGGATATCAATTCCGGTATCTATAACGGCAACGACTATTGAGTCGAATTTCTCATTTGCAAATGTTTGAATAGCGAACAACGCTACACACATCAGTATGAATAATACGACCGAGTACTTTAGATAAAAAAGGCCCTGCTTCATCCTTTTCTCCTTTGGTTAAATAGACTAGTGCCTCACAACCCCAATTGCTTCAAAGCACTATTCTATTGTTCTTGGTTTTATTTAAAGAAATACGTTTTGGTAACTGATGAATTATGCAAACAGCAAACCAACCTAGACTCAAAGAGATTCCATTTGATTTAAAAATTTAATTAAATTCTCAGCGAAATACTGTCAACCTTTACATCCATGCAAGCTTCAAGCGAGTGTATATAATTTAGACAGCTCAAGCTACAGACAAAGACTTCTTGGGATCAGCCAAAGTCAGCCTATTTCTACCGTTATTTTTCGAGAAATATAACGCAGCATCTGCACGCTTCATCCATTCATCTACGGTCTCGCCAGGGCTTAACTCGGCCAAACCAATAGAGATGGTAAAGCTTATAGTAGTTTCACCCTCTACAAAGACAGCTTTTCTAACTTCTTCTAAGGCTCTTTCGGCCATCTTTTCGGCCATTTCTATTTTGTAGTTTGGCAACAATATCGCAAACTCTTCTCCGCCTACTCTGGCCACAAAACAATGGTTTTGTTCAAAAATTGATTTTAAAAGTTTTACCAGCTCCACCAACACAAAATCACCAATAGCATGTCCATAGGTATCGTTTACTTTTTTGAAGTGATCTATGTCCAACATCATTAAAGACACGTATCCGCCAGAAATTTTATTTAAATTACTTTGTTGGCGAATTTGTTCGTCAAAGCTTTTTCTGTTATACGCCTTTGTTAAATGATCTCTTCTCATGTTTTCGTTAGCATCACTTAATTGCTTTTTCACCGTATCTAAATTCTTTTTAATAGCTTCAACTCTGCGGACTCTTCTTTGGTCTTTATTTTCTTGATACTCAATATAGGTATCAATGAAGTTTAAAGATTTTTCTTTCAATTCCTCTAAAGAACTTGATTCCACCGACTCTCTTAGCGCTTCCATTTTATCCATCAAAGACGTTTCACATTGTTGCTCGGTAGATAAATCTTCTCCTATTTGCTCAACAAAATCCCAAATAATGGCCCTAAAGTCAGAAAATGTTTTCATAATGTAAGTATATTCATCAAGACGATAGCTGTTGTAAAATTCTCTGAACCGAAAAAGCAGCCTGTCTATTTTTTTTGGATCACCACTCATTAAGCCTTTTGCAAAATCGTCTAATTCAGATCTTATTTTTCGTACTGGATGACCACTAAACTCAAACAGGTTTTTGTTTAAAATATCTATTAAATATAAGATAGTAGCCCTATCTTCATTTAATTTAAACTGACCAGACCTCACCTCTTCTTCTTGGTTTTCAAAATTAAACTGATCAATCAGTCGGCTCATCCACTGCTTCACGCAGACCACCTTTCTTTAGATAAGGCTAAATCGGTAATCTCTATGAATTTGCTTAAACCATTTGTGGGATCTAGACTTTGGTTTATCTGCCTCACGTCAATATGAATCAGGGCTCTTATCGTTGTAACAATTTGTATTTGTTAATAAAATTAGTTTGATAGTAAGATTCGATAAGAATTTTGTATAATTAAAAGGGTTTCTATTGAATTAAACGTATCATTATTATATTATGATTTTCTAATATAATAGACGTTATATTATTGTAGAAATAGCCCCCTCAGTTGGGTAACACAAAAGGAAAAGTATGTCTGAATTAAGTGATATCACTAGAGCTATCATTGGAGGCACTTTAATAGGAATAGCTTCAAGCTTATTCTTGGTCTTTAAAGGCCGCGTGTTCGGTGTTAGCGGCCTCCTCGGTATGTCTATTGATGAGTCCAATTTTAAAGGCTGGAGAATGCTTATGGTCGCTTTTTTGATTATTGGTGGCGGACTCAGCAATTATCTTATCGAAGGAGATATCGGGGCTAGAATTTATGAATATAGATCTATTGGATATCTCGTGTTTGGAGGATTGCTTATAGGTTTTGGAACTCGAATGGGAAGTGGCTGCACAAGCGGACACGGTGTCTGCGGAATTTCAAGACTTTCTCCTCGCTCAATCGTGGCCACGGTTACGTTTATGTTCGCTGGTGCAGCGGCTGTCTATTTCATTAAAACTTTTTTAGGGGCATAAAATGAATAAATTGATGAACTATAAATGGGAAATTCTATCTGCTTTTTTGTTTGGAGTAGGTCTTGATATCTCTCAAATGACAGACACTCAAAAGGTCATAGGGTTTTTAGACATATCTGAAAATTGGGACCCTGCTCTTGCCTTTGTCATGTTAAGCGCCGTAATAGTACATTCATTGACCTATTATATCTTTAGAAAAAACCCCAATGTGAAAAGCATTGTGGACGGACAAAAACGAAAAATTGATAAAAAGCTTATATTTGGATCATTCTTATTTGGTGTGGGTTGGGGAACCACAGGATTTTGTCCTGGTCCTGGTTTAGCAAGCCTACTGCGATTCGAAAAAGAACCCTACATTATGGTATTTGCAATGATCATAGGTATGTATGCTTACAAATATGTCACTTCTTACCTAAATAAGCCCATTACAGAAAAAAAAACAAAAATGAGTGGTCTGCACAAACACAATCCGCTAAATCTTAAATATTGAAAACACAAATTATATCAATATAGAGATTTTCTATGTTTAAAACATTTATTTTTTTTCTTGCTATCATGATAAACACTATTTTTAGGTGTTTATTTCTTTATGTCTTTGCTCTACTCAGATGGGTTCCTATTGAAATATTTAAAAAATATTTCTTTGTTAAAATAGTAAAAACTGGAGAAAATTGGGTCGCGACCAATAATTTGGTCATAGATACTCTCACCAAAACAAGGTTTGAGATAATCCAAGAAAAAGAACTTAATTTTTCAAAAACAAAGTCATACCTCATTATATCTAATCATCGGTCTTGGGTGGATATTTTGGTACTACAGAGAATATTTAATAAACAAGTTCCTTTTTTAAGGTTTTTTATAAAACAAGAATTAAAGTGGATCCCTTTTTTAGGGCTAGCTTTTAAAATTTTAGATTTTCCTTTTATGAAAAGGTACACAAAAGA
>JAGRAA010000346.1:0-5083 GCA_020435185.1 Bdellovibrionales bacterium
GCATTTACCGTACATGAACTGATATTATCAATATCTACATCGTATTGGATGGCGCTAGGAACGGATTGCCAAGAAACTTCAACAGGTACACCAGAATTGTCTGTTTGCAAATTATCGTAAGTGACGTCTGATCCACCACGAATTCCATTGATAGAAAAACTCACACTTACTGAAGCATCCACCGTAAGACCAACGTTGGATGAATCGGTTGCTCCCCCACTATCTGTGACTTGAATATACAGAGTACAATTTGTAGCCGTCGTTGGCGTTCCCGTAATTACTCCTGAACTACTAATGGTTGCCCAGTCGCAATAACTTGCATTAGACAGCAGCTGCCAAGTGTGAGAATCTCCGGTATCCACATCGTTTACTGAAGCGGTACAATTATAAGCAGAATTTTGAGTGGCTGTAGTTGAACAAGATTCGCTTAACACCGGAGGGTCATTCAATGAAGTAATCGGAACCAAAAATTCGTCGGCAATTACTCCTCCATTACCATCATCAAATTTAATTCTTATATAACAGCTCTGATCAAAATCTGCGGTAGGAGAATAAGTCACCTCACCCGTACTCGATACAACAGATACTGTTCCATTGGATCTGCAATCTGGACTGGTCACAGAAGCTATAGCTTGGTATACCCCAAACCCCTCTTCTGAAGCTTGCACATCGGCATCTGTTCTCACCACTTGCAGTCCACTGTCTTCGTTAATCGCAGTAGCATCAGGTATGGTTAACGTTGGAACAACGTTATTGACCGTAAATGAAATTTGATCTGTTGTGACCGTTTGCCCGTCACTTACCGTCACCATCAATGTACACGGACCCACATCGTCATTTTGAGGAGTTCCTGACAATACTCCTGTGCTCCCGTCAACGCTAGCCCAAGCACAGGTATTTCCTACAGGCATAGAGTATGATAATGTATCTAATTCTGCATCAGCGCCAACAGCCGTACAGGAAAGGCCAGAGTCTTGACTTAAACTCGAAGGACATCCTGATAAGTCAAGAGTAGGAGCGGTATTTACCGCAGCTCCCACTGTCAGGGCAATAATTTCTGTATCAAAAAGTGCTCCGCCATCGGTAACCTTAAACGCTAAATTACAATCTGTTGCAGAAGGAGGAGTTCCCGTAATTTGACCACTCGAAGAGCTCATCAATGCCCAGCTACAGGTATTGCTCCCAGGATCTAAAGTCCATGTATGAGTGTCGCCAGTATCTACGTCGTTCACAATCGGACTACAACTATAAGGAGTTCCCTGAGTAGCGGTACTTAAGCAGGAATGACTAATCACTGGAGGGTCATTGACCGGAGTGATCGGAACTCTAAAGACATCGTTGACCACTCCACCATTGCCATCATCAAATTGGATCTTTATATAACAAGTTTGATCAAAATCTGCAGAAGGTGCATAGGTCACTTCACCCGTGGTCGCTGCAATAGTCACGCTCCCGTTGTCGTTGCAATCAGGACTCGTCCCTGCGGCGACGACTTGATATATACCATACCCTTCTTCTGAAGCTTGTACATCGGCATCTGCTCTTACCACTTGCGGCCCACTGTCTTCATTAATTGCGCTAGCATCAAGTATGGCTAAGGTCGGCGCAATATTAGTAATAGAAATGGCAATAGGGCCGTATACATCAGAATTTGTGCTACCATCTGTCACTTTAATTGCCAAGTTACAACCAGGGAGATCGTCATCAGCAGGAGTTCCTGAAACTGCGCCTGTAGAAGGGTTGATGCTAATCCAACCACAAGAGTTTGCTCCATCAAGAGACCAGGTGAGCGTATCTCCTGTGTCTGGATCAGTGGCCGATGGAGCACATGAATAAGCTAGATCTTGTGTGGCATTGGGACTACAACTGGCCGAAAGCGACGGTGGGTCTTGGGACGGCGTCATTGTCAGCATAAATTCGTCGGAGGTTGCGGACAAATTACTGTCTATGAAGTCCACTTTAATATAGCAGTACTGATCAAAATTAACTTGCGGAGTGAACTTAATCTCTCCATTTAAAGAGTTCACGACCACAGATCCATGATCAGAGCACTTTGGTAAAGTGGCTGTTCCTAAAGAGTAGGTCCCATAGCCCTCATCAATAGTGTACACATCGGTATCAGTCCGAACAATAGTCTGTGGAGAATCTTCTGCCAAACTCGGAGGAGTAGAGATGGCCAACGTAGGCGCTAAATTAGCAATACTGATCGTGTTTTGATAATCATCTGCCAAACTCCCATCACTCACTTGAACGTGTAAAGTACAGGTCCCTACGTCACCATCATGAGGAATGCCCGATAAATTTCCAGCTCCGTCTATACTCAACCAACTACAGTCATGATTGATTCCCACATTATACGTTAGAGGATCACCATCTGGATCCGTAGCGGTCACGGCACATCCATACACATCTTCTTGAGTGAGCGAAAGAGCACAGGCAAAGCTAATCACAGGGGCTTCGTTAATGTTTACAGTCACTGAATCTGTTAATGGTCCAAAGCTATTTCCTGCTTCATCAGAGGAATAAAACTCAATAGTTTTTGTGCCGTCAGACATCGAAAAACCCGTTAGATCTACTCCAGTAAGATTAAATATCCCTCCAGAACAAATAGCCGAGGTTAAGGTATTCCCATCGATTTTCACAAGAACCTCATCTGCGTCCTGATCACATCCACCAGAAATAGAATAATTGCTCACATTCAAATCAGTAATAGGACTAAACGCGGGAGTAGAAACAAAAGGCACTGCGGTGTCTTTTTTTAATGGCGCAGAGGCCATATCCATATTCTCTGCACCAATATCTTTATGCTCAACGGCAACCGTAAGACTTTGACTGTCGGCTAATGAAGATAAATCCATATTGATAGAATAACTACCCACATAACAGACTGGGTCCGCCACCAAACCTGAAACCTGTATGTGAACCGGCTGTCCTTCTTCAGTACATTCTCCACTCACGTTAAAGTTGTTTTGATTATTGGCATTGATATAACCAGAGGAGTTAACCGTCACTCGAATACCCGTAGACGGAAATATATCTAGATTCTGAAATTGAAGATTTACTTCACCACAACCTGTTAATAATATTATAAAATAGGAAAGCAAAACCTTCTTCAAAATACACTCCACACCTTATAATCCTATCGGCTGACTCGACCAAGGAATTGACGGAATTAACAAAAATATTAGAAAATCGTTATTTTTTTATAACGTTTGGCTGTTTTTGATTCATAATGGGTCAATTTTAAACTGGCTCATTAAAATGTTGTTAAGAGACCTAAGTTGATTCTTTATTATTTTTGTTAAGTCGAATTAAAGAGTCTTCAAAAACTCTATAATCTGCATCTTCTGATCTCGAGAATATATCTCTCGACCCTCTCGAATAAATATCCTCTCGTCATGCCCGCTATTGCTTTGACCCGACCTTGATGTATCATACAAATTTTCGCGATTTTGTGTCCATTCTTGAGGAACATCCTCTTCTTTAGGAAACCCCACACAACTAGAATCAAAATCCAAATTTTGGTCCAACGCCGGTCCCGTCCAAAAGGTTTTGCTTCGATCACTAGACACCGTCAAAACCTCGCATAAAGATCCCATTGAATTGTTATGCATATAAGGCCAACGCGACCATATCCCTACAAGAGGAGGAGGCACGTATCCTTTTTGCAGTTTTATTTTAATTCCGTGTTTCTTTGATAACTCTAAATCGTTGAGCTGCAAAAGAGAACTCATTCCTTGCCATCTTTGTGGATCCGTTCCCACATCTCTGACAAAGGTGTTCTTAAAGTATTTCACTTTTTTAGTTTCAAAGAGGCTTTTCTCGGGGTGATCAAAATCTTGGCTGGATAATTCTTTCTCCTCCCAAGACTTCAAATAATCACCGTGACATTTTGTGCAGCTTCTTTTAAACAGAGCCTGTCCTTTAATGGCTTTATCTAAGTCTAAGCTCTCCGCGGGAAAGTAATCGGTCCATCGAGGTGCCACCGCTGAAAATACGGCTGTTGTTAATTCCTTAATTTTAGTTCCGTTATCCGAAAACCATTGATCCAATTTTTGCAGATCTGTCCCTCGGCCAATTTCATTCCATAAAATATTGGTCAAAATGGGGTTGCCCGCGACCACCGAACCATCACTCAGCCATTTGTTTTTGTATTTTACATTCCACCAAGGCATGGGTTTACTATCGGCTACAAAATCTCGTAATTTTTCTTCTCTCGGTCTTCGCTTAAAAGTTTTTGTCTTTTCTGCCCAAGCTGACTTCTCTCTATGCGAGAGACTGAGAGCCACATGAGCCAATGATGTATCGAGACCCAACATCGAGGGGGTTCGGCTTTCTACAAACCACGCATTCTTTTTGGTTTGTGTATACATTCTTCGTTCACCTCGATCTGCACTAGTCACTCCAGCAAACAATTGTGAGTTTCCCTTTTTCATCATAGAAACTCCTCTTCGCATAAATTCATTGGCTCTTGTTCTTTTATTGGTAAGTCCTAATACCGGTCGACCAAATAAATTGGCCGAATGACAAGCCACACAACTCAAACTAAATGCTTTTCCGTTTTCAGTGTCATAAAAACTCTCACCCATTCTGTAAGACGGTCGAGTTCCATCAGGAAAAGGAATATAATAAGGCCCATCGCCCTCCTCTTGAGGATACTGATTAAGACCAAGCCAAGCCATGAGCTCATCATAGGATTTCACACCAGCAAATCTTCGAGCCATCTTTTGTGCAATCCATCGAAATGGATTGTAAGTAATATCATCGAATATTTCTTTTGTAGGATTGTAAGGAATTTTTAATCCTGTGACTTCAACAGGATATTGAAGAGCATGAATACGTCCCTTGCGCATCACTGGAAAAAACTGATCTTGAGAGATATCGTAAGGATTACTTAGACCCTCAATGGGCCAAGCCTGATCTTCTTGCGGAGAGAAGTCCGCCCGAGCATGAATCGTTAAAAGACAAAAAAATAAAGTTAAAAAAAAGAATCTCACACAAACCTCGAAAAATTTAATGACCTTCTTACTATAACAATAGAGTTAAAAATTAAGCATAGACAGAGGCTTGAACTCGACCATTA
>JAGRAA010000346.1:5142-6475 GCA_020435185.1 Bdellovibrionales bacterium
AAACACTAACGGCACAGCTTTTGCTTTTACGAGGAATGGGGACAAAAGGGGAAGACATGGACCAAGTCACTAACAATAGAAGAACATTAAGCAATAATATCGGGCCTAAAATCGCTCAACTTGCTAAATCTAAAGGCTTCACTCAATCGCAAATTGCTCAAAAATGCGGGGTCTCTAGAATTACCATTCAACGTTTCTTTAATGGAAAAACAGAAATTCGCAGTGGGGATTTAGAAAAAATCCTGAATATCTTAAATTTAGATCTTTCATCCGATGTTGATTATCTTATCAATAGTCAACGTTACCAAATCCCACATTCTCTTACTCAAGTTAAAGGTGATCTTATCTTACTCATGGAATCACTTTCCCCCGAAGTGAGAAAAACGATATTAGATAATATCTGCTGGTGGACAGAAACCAGCGATAATGACGCCCTCCAACAATCTACTCAAAAGTTAAAATCTTTTGTAAAAAATATGGAGGCCTAAAGTGATGGAAACATTATCGAGAAACACCAACGAAAGAGCTCAACCTGTGACTTTTTTAAAGCAACTGGAAGATAGTTACTCAGGAAGCTGGGTCATTAGATGTATAAACTCTTACTTTGATATCAAAAAAACAGTTCACTCCATTAAAGATATGAGTGAATCATTAAGGTTTTCAGTCAAAGACTCTGTTCATGCCATCGAGACTTTAGAAAAACTAGGTATCCTCAGAAAAACCGAATTAGGCTACAGAAAAGTTTTAAAATACATCTTCTATCCCCATCAAGGTCATAACTCAAGAAAGTCATTAGAAGACCACATGATCATCTCTCTACAAATTTTGAATCGAATGAAAAAGAACTCAAAAGAAAAAAACTTTTATCGATCCAGTTTCGTTGCTACCAACGAAAATCTCGTTCAAGAGCTTACTCAAAATATCGATGATCTTTTAAGAAATTTTCTAATGGCCAGCGAAAAGGCTGAAAAAAACAGTATCCTCGCTCTTAGTATTTCTGGAGTTGAGGCTTACTTAGAAAACCCGCCATCGGAGGTAAAAAATGAAGCTATTTAACTCTTTCTTCGCCATTGCCATTACTCTTGTTTCTTTTTCTGTTTTTGCAGCCGGTGGAGATGTTATTGGCGGAGGCAATTTGGTCGACCTTGAAAAGGAACTCCTTCTTTCTCCCACGGACAAAACCACATTAAAGCAATTGCAACCCACCATCGCCTACAAAACATGGGAAGACTCTTTATCTCCGCAAGAAAAAAACGATATGGTTAAAAAAATATATAAGGAATTTGTACTCCCACAGTTAAAAAATAAAAAGTGAAGCTCAAAAAATTAAACA
>JAGRAA010000347.1 GCA_020435185.1 Bdellovibrionales bacterium
CAAACAATCGCCATGTTTAACATCATGTTCTCTGATACCCTTAAGCTCCTTAATGATTTCCCAAAGTGCTGAGCAGATTGAAACCTTTCTCCATTCATCGGTTTTCGTTCCCTTATACTCGTTAAGAGCTTTATTGTAAGAACGCTGAATAGTGATGATTTGATCTCTCTCATCAATTACTGACCATTTAAGAGCATAGAGTTCACCATTTCTGGCACCAGTGTATAAAGCAAATGCCCATATAAAGTACCATTTAGGTTCGTACTGCTTGGCATAGAGGAGTAACTTTTTAATCTCATCGTCGCTCAAGATTTCTGTTCGCATTCTTTTGCGACTCTTAATTGAGACTCCAACTGTTGGACTACGTTCTACACCATGAACGTGATAATGAAGAATTCCAAAATCAAAAACTTTCTTAATGTCTCCACGAATTTTTCCAATCATAGAATCGGAAAGTTCAGACGTTTTCAGTTTATGAAATAGTCTCGTTACGTCTGCGGGATTAATTTTGGATGCAATCACTTGGTTCCATTCAGGGGTCCACTTCCTTAAAGCTCTTAGAGCTTCATTGAAAGTTTGTTTGCCCTGCACATGTGATCCATCGAGAACCTTTGGGTACTCGTGAGTCTCATAGAGATTCAATAACTTTTCCCAAGTTACACCCAAAACATCACGTTGAGCCTTTTCAAGTTGAACTTCTTTTAAAAGCTGACGCTCTAATGCTTTAGCCTTATTAGAGTTGACTTCAATATCATCATATCTACGTTTACGAGTAATACGCCCACTTGGATGGTTTTTACACCGCACACTTACTTCGATGAGCAAGCGTTGTTTTCCTCGTTCAGTAATCAGTCGTTGTGCCATTAGTAACCTCCTTTTGCGGGGAGACTAATGGCCCTATCTAAGTCATCACGTAGAAAACGGTTCAATCTACCGAGCTTTCTTGGAGAAAGCATTCCTCGATAAACCATATTCTTGATAGACCCGACTGAAACTCTCAAATACTGTGCTGCCTCAATAGTCGTCATCCATTTAAGATCACCTAATGAAACAGCTCGTTCGGTTGCTATTCTGTTTTCAAAGAGCAAATTATTACCTAAATCAGAGTCTACCTCGGAATTCTCACTTATAAAAGCCAAGTTTTCTTTCCTAATTTTACTCATTTTAATCTCCCATTTATTTAACTCTCGCCCGCCGCTATGCCCCGTCTCCGTGACCACTTCCAATCAAAGTACAAAGTACTTAATCGTAGATGTTGGGTGGGAGTGGTCACGGAGCTTCAGAGGGGCATTTAATGCGGGCGTCGGTCTATTAAATCACTAAAATCAGGATATAATTAAGGATGATTTTCAAGAAAACTTAAGGCTACGACTTCAGCGTCCTAACGCTGAAGTGCGAACATTTCATTACGTCTTTTTTGCCACAAATTTGTTTCAAGAATGTTGATCCAATTTTGCAAATTTATGTTCTGGCCGGTTGACGAAAACATTTTTACATTCGCATCAATTGAAGGCGTAAAGGAATTTGTAAACATCAAAAAGTACTCACCATACTGTCGAATTCTTCGAGCTGTGGTTTTAATACGATCTGAATAAACACCGCCAACAAGATCAATGAGTGCATGATTGGGGCAAATATAGATGACTCCATCCACATAAGAGCGTGTGGAAAACTTATTTAATTTGTGAAAGATCCGCTTCCTGGTTTTTGGTGTTTTCTCAATTTCAACAGCAATAGTTATAAAGTCATTAGTGGTTTCGCTTTTAAATGAAACTGTTATATCAGGGTAAAATTCTACGTCTTGGTTCATCATTAGATGGTCCATTATTTTGGAATCTGATGAAATATGAAAATCACGAATAGATTTTGCCTTTGGAAAATGTTTTTCAAAATAGTTAGACCAATAGGCACAAGCGATTGAATGCTCAATATCATGGGCTCTAAAATTTGGGATGTTTAGATCTTTTTGGTCACAATTCAAAATTTTTGAAATCTCAATTTTTGCTACCTTACTTGCACAAAGTTGAAAGTAGTTTTTAGCAAAAGTGTTTTGGATCTTGTTACATCTAATCACTAAACCTCGGTTAACGAGGCGATAAAGGCAGTCTTGCGTTCTTCGCATTTTGATTTCAGGTTCAAGAATATTTGTAAGCACTTCAACATCTAAAGGTCCATAATCGTAGAGAGCTTTTATCACTTGAGGAGTTCTGCCCTTAGGCTTTACGAACTTAGACATTGTTCGTCCTCAATTTGCGTTTTGGTTTTTTTGGATTTAGCTTTCACACCCTTTTTAAGAGCCAGCAGACTTTCAATGGCAAGATCGACATCCAAGTCTTTCTTTGAAGCCAGTAAACGCAAAGATTTCCGAAGATTTGTATGCTTTAACTGGAGCTTATCAATATCCACGTTAGAAGAGAGCACCATTTCGTTAATGACGTCCGAGTAGTTAATGTTGCCATTTTCAAATCCTTGATTAGCTGATTTAGTTATCTCTTCCACAATGGGCCACGAATCATCATTAAGTAACACTTGAATTCTCTTTTTCATCAATTTCCTCCTTGGTTATTCATATTTATAATAAATGGATTAGGTGGAAGATCTCCAAAGTAAGTGTCAGGATCGCCGGTTGGTTTGTAGCGATCCTTATCAATTTCCTTGTGAGTAATATAAGAAGTAAGGACTCCAAGAGCTAACCCGACAGCAGCACCAGTCAGAACTGTGCTTGAATCAGGTTTAACACCAGCATCATTGTATCCAGCGTGTACAGCGGCCACTCCGGTGGCAGTACCAATTGTGGCACCAAGTTTTACAGATTGATTTAGTGTTGTGCATGCGGATGAACTCAAGAGTGCTAAAGTTAAAAAAACATTAATCAACTTTTTCATTTATCTTCTCCTCTAATTTTGGAAATTTAATTTTAAAAACGGCTGAGGCTCCTTCTTCATTTTCTTCACCGTGGGCAATGAGTACAGAGCCTGTACCAGTGGGTAAAGTTTTAAGTAAATCAGGGGGTGCTCGGTATTGGTGAGCTTCTCTGACGGTGCCTTCTCCTACACTTTCCGCACGCTCGGCTTCTTTAGAATTTGTTACTCGCTGAGTAATCTTCTGATAGATTTTTGTACCAAAAGACCTCGACATAAACTCTGCCGAGTCAGGGTCATTGATTCTCAGAACAATCTTGGTGGCCGAGTTATCAGTAATCTTATTTAAAAATCCTTTCGAGACTTCTGATAGGTCACCAATACTTTGATGGGAAAAATGCAGGGCTAGTCCAGCAGATCGAGCTTTTGAGATAAGATCTGCGAACTCAAGACAGGCGAAAGAAGCAAACTCATCTAAATAGGTTGGGATGAGCTTGACTTCTTTTGCCTTGGATTCATCTCTATGTGCGGTTCCGGCCAAAAAATTTAGGTTATTTATGAGTAGGCGACCAAGAATACTTACCAGTTGGGGTGAAATTAGACTTTGTAATCGAAAATAAATAACATTCCCGTTCTTTGAGTCTTCAAGATTAATTTGGACACTCCCTTTTGGGGACAAAATTGACCCTAAGTGTCCTCTGCACAACAGGTTGATTTGGTCTCTAAGTCCCAAAACATCATTGTATTCTCTTTTGTAAGTACTCTTTGATTCTTTATCATCACGTTTTGCTAAAGCTGCTGAGTAGCGTTCTGAATCTTCAAGATAATGAGATAGATCTTCAAGCTGGGGATTTTTATCTTCTAGCTCATAGTGATATTGATAGATCCCCTGTAGAGCCGACAGTGCTTTTGATTTATAGTACTCCTCACTCCACTCTAGAGATGAAAACAACCTTTGTGCTGACTCTAAAGGGCTTCCATTACAAAGCGGATCATAACCAAGACTCCCTGGATCTGCCAAATCGAAGACCTTCAGTTTGTCTGCTGGGACTACTGACTCTAATTCCTTTATAAATGATTGGTCTCCCTTGGCATCTAGTATAATACTCCCAAGCCCACGTTTTACATCTTGCTTTATAAAATTAAGAATTACACTTTCAGTTTTTCCAGAACCAGTGGCTCCTAAAATGTGGGTATGGCGAGATCTAATATGATCTGGGAGGTAAATTTCAACACCAAGATCTTTGTCAACACCCATTCGAACGCAGTTTTCCGTTTGGGTCACAAGTGATTTTGGTAGAGTTTTAATTATTTTAAGATTCTTTCTCCTTTCTCGTCCTTGTTTAGAAAAGAAATGATAAAAAATGGCTCCAAGGATTATTAACCCTGAACAACTTGTTATCCCCAAAAGCGTGACTTCAGCGGGTGTCAATGTTGTATAAAAACTGTAAACTTCAAGTAAACATATACCAAAGATAGTCAGGTATAGTGGTCCTTCATCTCTTGTTGAATTCTCCACTATCGTTCCCCTGGAAAGTAATCAGTAAGTTCGGCATAAAAGATTTGTGATGAATCAAGAACCAATACATTAGCTCTATTCTGTTCAATCGTGGCTGAGTTGTTTGATTCTTGGAGTAGACCTGAGGCAAATATTTTGAGTAATGCATCTTTTAGAGATTGTTTCGATTCGTCATTGCCTTGCATATTTGCAATACCACTTTTTGCACCACCCAATGCCGCTCTGGCAAAAAATCCTTCCTTCTTCCTGGCGTTGACACCCAACGTACCACTTAGGCTGAGTGCTCTAGCCGCAATCGGAACAGCTACACTTCGATTTGTTGGATGTTTTAAAAGATTAAAAGTAATATTTATTCGTTCAAAAGTAGCATCTGGAGAAGCATCACCGATGAGCGTAGCCCCCCTTAGATTAGGTCCAAGAGAATTATCAATAACTATGGCGTGAACCGGAGCATTTGAGTAGGTCTCAACTTGATTCAAAAGTTTGATTTTTGTCAAAGTTCCAGGAGCTCTCTTTGAAATACCAAAGGACTGAGCTTTTCCTTTCGATGATCCCGTGAAGTCGATAATTTGAGACCGCATCGAATTATCAGTTATTTCTTCACGAGCTTGTCTCTTTGGCTTTGTTTTTCCTTCAGTCAGATTGGAGTTATCACAAGACTTAAACATAAAAACAGCAAGAGCTGGCAAAAAAACAAATATTGCTACATCTTTTGCGAAAAGAAGGACCTGAAAGCGTGGCTCAGCTCCTGGGTGATCCGGTGCTGACCATCTCTCCTTAAGTGATGCTTTAATTCTATTTGTTGGAGAATTGGGATTATTCACTTAACCTCCTTATTTAAAGTTAAAGAAATTGGTTCTCTAAACCCTTTTAAGGGTATTCTTAGTTGGGTTGCCACCAAAGTCCTTGGAACATTTGGCCGCTTAAAAAGAAAGCGAGCTTTTACTTCTGAATCTTTTTGAACAACTTCACGTTCTGCCCAAACTTGATCTGGTTTTATGAATATATTTTTGTAGGTTAAAAAGGTATTTTTCCAGTATGGCTGGATAGAGGCAGTGGTATCTGCGGACATAGTGATTTCTAAACTCAAAAAGTCTTTTTTGCTGTCAAAGGACTTTTTAGTCAGCCAGGTGGCTCTTTTGTATACTTTTGACTTCTTGTTTTTTTTTGCCATTTTTACCGCAATAGACTTCATTGAAGTAAATTTTCGATAAAACGTAGGTTCAGCATCGTCTGAGACGGATAATAAAAACAACCTTGTGGGCTGTTTTTTAAAATAAACGAACATATTACTTGTTGATTCATCAACAAGTGCCTTAAGAACAACTGAGGACTTTAGTTTTTCAACTTGAAAACTGCGAGTGTCTCCAATTACAACTTGTGTTGGAGTCTCGTCAAATTCCAGAATCGTGCTGTAACCTTGTTTTAAAAACACCGGCACGGGTGCATCAGCAACCTCAACTGCTCTCGCTTGAAAGCTAAATAAAAGCATAATTAAAAAATTCATTATTTCCTCCTTCTTTCTGCATGGCGCAGATTTTTATAGCTTCGTGCCGATTTGGCTCCACGTGCGGCTGCTTGTTGTGTACCAGCACTTTTTGCTATTTTTGATAAAATGAGTCCTTTAGGATTAGCCATTGCAACAGTCTTGAGTGCGCCCCTACGAAGCGTATCACCGACAGAGAGATTCACCCCTTCACAGAGCTGTGAAACAATAAATGGAGAGAACAAGAGTGCTATTGCTATGATAAGATTTAAGGTAATAATTGTGATTAATCCGCCTTCTGTTTGATAGGAAGATGCAAATGGTAATGCCTTTAAAAAGGCTGAGAGAATGGACCAGATGACAGGCCAAGCTGAGACCTGAATCATATTTTTAAAAAGTCCTTTTGTTATCCCAGTACTTGAGTCAAATAAAAGAGCTAAAATCATAAATGGTCCAAGAACTACGAGCAGCATCCAATAAAAGTGCTGAAAGGCTAAAAGCAAGAATCGAGCAACAACCAAAATCAGATAACTAACTAAAACTAAAGCTCCGACGATTAAGTCGCTACCAAGATTCAATAAACCTTGCAGATCAAATGAATATTGATCTGCTCGCTTTGATGCTGCTTCTAGCACCATATCAATGCCTGTCATATCATCTATAGATTTTGCAATCTCGACCCCAATTGTCTGGCAGAATTCTGCAATCATTGGGAAAGAAACTAAAAGTAGTGCGACCAATATGAGTTTTTTGATTCTTGTTACAACTACGCCAGAGATTCCTAAGTCAGATGAATATCCTAAAGCTATGGATAATAAAAATAATGGCAAAAGCATTTGCCAACTTAAATGACTAGTATGTTCATATAGGCTTCTCGCTAGAGGGACAAGCCGCTCATATTCTTCTATTGAAGGTAATGAATTGTTCATTAGAACATCCTTTTTTCAATAACAATGTCAGAAAATGTACGATCTTGATGGGTCAGATCATTTGAAATGTTTTTATAACTTTTTCCTTTTGCAACAACAGCACGGGACTCTTTCTCATTAGCCTGTGCAAGCATTTGAGAGAGCAGACTTGTAATATGACTTTGCAAAACCTGTGATTGAGCTTCAAGTGAAACCAATGTTCCTACACCAGAAGCCGTTAATTTTTGTGCCACTCCAGGTGAGGCGTCAGCTCCTCTACGTTCAAGTTCTTTCCCAGATAAGAATGAAGAATGAGCTTCTCCACTTATCCGTGAAATTACATTCATGGCATTGGAAATTTCAGCTTCTATGGCGTCAGACTTTTTTGAATGATACTCTTTTGGCATTGTGTAATAAATGAGACGTAGTCGACGAATGGCTTCCTGTGGATCTTTCCATTGATTCCACGAACTGGGTTGGACTAAATCAGCAATAGTCTTAATTCGATGTATTTTGTCATTTATACCAGCTAGCTCATCATTCAAATGCTGGGTCTGCTGTTGCAGTTCATACATTGTATGAAGTGTGTTGAAAACAATTTCTGCAAGAAGTGGCAAGTCTGCACCCCAAAGGTCAGCCTTCGCCTGATATGGGAGAGTTAAAAACATTAAAGAAATAATAATTTTTTTCATTTAATCTCCTTCGTTGGTTCGAGTAATATTTTCTGTATTAGCGAGTTCATAGAATTCTTGTGTGGGATAAAGCCTGAAGACCTGACTCATATTTGGAGTCAGAGCAAAAAACTCTGAATAATGGGGTTTTTTGCTGGTGACAGACAATGCTCGTTGTATATCTGAATCAGGTAAGTCAAAGGTGTCTTTCAGGAAGTCAGCAGCTGCACCGTTTTGAAGAAAGATTTTTGTAAAGCTATTAGTAAAAAGCATTTTTGCAAAGGCTTCATCACCATAGTCAGAAAGGTTTTGAGTAATAGAAACAATACCCGCTTTATACTTTCTTAGTGTCCGATACATCTCCTCAAGAAAGCCTTTACTTTGCGCAAAGAATCGCCAGACCTCATCAAAAACTATGAGTGTGCGACTATAATTACCGCTCAGTAGATCCTTCCAAAGTAACTCTGTTAAAAGCAAAATAGACGTCTTTTGTAAAATAGGGTCAGAATCAAGTTCCTTAAAGTCAAAAGCCGTAATTTGTGACTTGATAAGCTCAACTAAGTCTTTTCTAGGGTTTAAATGGTCATATCTAATATGAGGCTTTAACCAATGAGCAATATCTTGATAAAAATACTCTGTCCTTTCCTTTGCAGACTTAATTAACTCACCAAGCCTTAGGTGATGACCTTGGAACTCTTTAAGTAAGTCATCAATAGCCACCTTGTGTGAATGTGTAATATGTGATCCAGAACCACAAAGAGTTTCAATAAGAGGTTTAAAGAAGCCATTTTCGGTAACAGGAGATGTATGAATGTAGGTAGCAATAAGTGAATTTGCTTCATTAACTGTTAATGTTTTACTTTTTCCACCATTTGCTTGAATGATCTTTCTGTACGAACCTCCAACGTCAAAAATGCACAGTCTTGTTTTTGGATCATCTGCAATAGTAGAAGCTAAAATTGCATTCATCAAAAAGCTCTTTCCTGACCCTGAAGCCCCGCAGATAAATGAGTTGTAGTTCAAATTCTCTCTAGAGAACAAATTAAGATGTGAGACTTCGCCCGTACGAGATCTGAGGCTCAAATGTGATTCATCATTGTTTCGTGAAAACTCATGAAATATAGGAAATATTTGAGCCAAATTCTCTGAGAGCATGGGTAGTTTTCTAATAGACAGCGTACCATTGCCTGGCAAGTGGCTTCGAAATACAGGCAAGGAACCAATGCTTTCTAAAAAGAGTCCGGCATTGCCGATGCCAGAGATAACTCGTTCAAAATCTCTAGCGTGCTCAAGAGTAACATTGTCTTCATTTTTTAAAATAATACTCAAAGAGGTTTCAAAGAGAGTTTCTTTATTCAAAAGTATTCTTTCAAGAGTTTCTTCAGACGAATGAAGAACTGAGTTGGACTCAATATTTTTTACTTCAAGAGATGACGATATAGAAAGTGCGTGGCTCACACGCCTTTTTGTTTCAAGTTGCTTTTTAATTTTCTGTCGATCAGGAATGTTAATTTTTAGAGACAAGATAAATTCTTCAGGGTATTCAAATATGGGCTGTAGGCAAGCGTTCCAAGTCAGTTGTGGTAGCTCTGTTAACGACAAAACACGAATTGATTTTTCACAAGCACTTAAGTGATCTTTTTCCCATGTGACATCTGGGATTCGACCGAGGTTTATACTTTGCCCTAAAAATGAGACCAATAAGTCTGTCCATTGTTGCTTTGTTAGTGGCTCAGGTAAAAACTTTGCTTCCTTAAATAAAGCATCAAGATGTGAATAGCTTTCAGCTTTCTGGACATTTTCAAAAAAGTAAAGAGTCGTTGTTAATCCAGGGACTTCAGCATTTTCAAGTTTTCTTCTAACTAGCAAGACTTGTCCTTCAAAAAGATTTGGTAATCTTGTTAAGAGCTCTGAAAATTTTGAAAAGTAGGAATCCGTTAATGGGCCATTAAAGCCTTCTTCAAGTGTTCCGCTAGATAGAAATTCCGATGAGTATGCTTTGAGTAATCCACCATTAGAGCTAGAGATTACACCATCACTTATCCACTTTGTGCCCAAGAGTTTTTTAGTGAGGCTGAATTTTTTCATTTTGTGAATCCTTTCTTTCTTGGTGGCCAAGAAAAATATGAGGTTCAAAGACAAAACGCCCTAGTAGTTCGAGATGACCATCTTTCTGCCCGTGTTAGACAACTCTTAGAAAAATGAGAG
>JAGRAA010000348.1 GCA_020435185.1 Bdellovibrionales bacterium
TAAACATATATTATATTTTTTCTCATAGTAAATATGTTAAATTTTTAAGCTCTAAAGAATTAGTAAGTTTAATAAGTGTCTCTGCCCCATTTTTGATTACTAATTTATCTTTGTATTTAATGTTACAAGTAGATCTATGGGTTTTGAACTTTAGAATGTCAGAAGAGGTTGTGGCTTTATATGGAGTCGCTTATCGACTAATGCTTTTGATAAGTATTCCTATGATGATACTTAATTTTGTTGTTCAACCTTTAATTTCAGATTTATATGTGAAAAATGAATTGAGTCGTTTGGAAAAAGTTTTAAGAGCTTCAGCTTTCGTAGGGTTTTCTGTCGCTGGTATATGTATTTTCTTTTACTTGATTATTGGAAAGCTATTGATCGGATTCATTTTTAAGCCTGATTATGTTGGTGCGTGGGGCTTATTGTTGGTTTTATGTTTAGGGCAACTGGCAAATATTTTTGTGGGATCTGTAGGGTACGTCCTCATGATGACAGGAAAAGAAATCACAATGATGTATATTACAATATTTAGTGGATTATTGAATCTGACTACAAGTTGGTTTTTAATCGATTTTTATGGCGCCTATGGTGCAGCGTTTGGATCAGTGTTAGCTTTAGTCGTACAGTCTGTTCTAATGTGGAAGTCTGTATCAAAAAGTTTGGAGATAAAGTCTACTCCTGACTTTTCTTACTTTTTTAAAATTAAGAGTATTTCTAAAGAATTACTGGTAAAAAAGTAGTTTATACTTTTCAATGGGATTGTTATTTCTGACGTAAGCTTCTGCGAAATGAGAAGAAAGCAATTTCAGCTTGAGAATTTGATCTGGGTTTAAAGAGGTTATATCTCTTAAAAAAGAGACGGCATCGGCTTGCCTATTTAAATCAAAAATACATGCAAAGGGCTCGTTTTTTAAAAAAGTCCAAGGAGTGTTGCTACTCACTATGGGCAAAAGACCGCTCATCATCGCTTCAATTATAAAATATCCAAAATTTTCAGACTGAGAAGGGGCGAGTAAAAAATCATACTGTTCGAAAGTTTTAGAGATTTCAGAGGGGTTGATAGCTCCTCGAAATTTGATTTTACTTTCTAAGTTCAGCTGGGTAATAAGATTTTCACATGTCGTTTTATAGTGTGGTGATTTTTCGTCCTCTGGACCGTAAATATCAAAAATAAAATCTAATTTACTTTCGTGAAGTATACGTATGGCTTGAGTTAAATTTTTAATAGGATGAATTCTTCCCAGAAAAACTATTTTTAAGCACTTCTGACTATTATTCTTTATGGTTTTAGGTTTATCAAGGTAAAGCAGTTCAGGGGCCTCTATTATAGATTTATACGAAATCATCATACTTTTTAGATTCTTTTGTATTTCTTCGGTCTCTAGAGGTGTCGTAGAATGAAAAACCACATTTTTATAAAAACTTAGTTTATGAGCTAGGTTTAAATATATTCTCTTTTTTTGGCTTTTAATCTCTAAAGCCTCAGAAATTAATTCTCCTCTAGGTGCAAGAATAATTGGATTTTTAATGAGCTGAATTTTTTTTAAAGCTATCCAAAGGATAGAGTATTTGTAAGAAAAAAAACTATTTAGATAAATTGGAGTAGAAGGATATTTTTTTAATTGCTTATAAATTTTAAAAATTGAGAAGCCATAAAAAATATGAATATTCTCTTTTTGAAAAGGGTTGGTTTCCTCATTTGTGTAAGTTCTTCTATCCCCCTTATCATGATTTCGCGTAAACAGAATAAAATTATACTGAGTTATTGTATTAATTAACGAGTAGATTGCTGTTACGCTACCACCAGCTTTGTACCCAGGGCGAAAATAATCAACGAAACAGAAAATACTATTTTTCATGAGCAATCAACCGTGTGCTTTTCTTTAATTCATATAAAAGAATGCCAAATGTGACAGAAAAAATAATTGAAAGTTCTTCGGCATGAACATAAAAAATGACTAACCACGAGAAATAAGCCGAAAACAAGAGCATAACATAGGACTTATTTTGAATATTGTTATTGCTATAGTAAAGGTATATCGGGAGAAAAAATAATAAAAAGAGAATAAATAGCCCTATCCATCCCATCGAATATCCAATGTTTAAATATAAGTTTAGAAAACTAGCTACGATATTTAGATCCAAATATTTAGTAAAAAGAAGATTAGAGTGACCAAGTCCTGCTCCTAGAAATGGAAAAGAAACTTGTTCCGAATACTCATACACGTAGTTTCTATTTGAAGATTTGAGTCCGTCATCTTCAACAATAGGCTCTATTCTATCCCAAAGAGTTTCAATCAATCCGTGACTACTTTTAGAGGTCCCGGCTACGATGAGATTAAAGCAAACAAGAGAAAATCCAATTATAAAGATGAGCTTTATATTTCTATTAATTCTATTAACAAGGCCTTGAAGATCCATAAAATTGGAGGTGACAATTCCAAGTACAAGGCTGGAGATTCCTGTTAAACTTCCTGTTAGCATCATAACTATGGTTAATAGAAAAGATCTCAGACGACCTTTTAAATCTGTATAAATAAAGCTAAGAATTAAGGGAAGAACAATCCATTCAGCAAGATGAGAAGGTTCTCGGAAGGTTCCCATGGCTCTATGAAAGGCGTATGAGAAAGTAGTGCTTTGCTCTTCTCCTCCTGTGCCCAATCTATTTCTAGGAATTTCGGGCAGCCCGTTCGTTTGTGCTATATATACATAGATTGAATAGAGTCCTATTATTGTCGCGATAAAGAGAATATCTTCAATAAGCTTTTTTGATTCGGCGACGAGACAAATCCAGTAGGTGAGATAAAGAGTTGCAGAAAATACGATGATATTAAATAGCCTAAGAGACACGTAAAACATATAATTGGTCGTAGCGTTTTGTGGAATAAAAATAGAATAATTTTTAAACACCATATTAAGAAGAGTAATGGCTGTCGCCCAAAGTAAAAAAGTTGAAAGTAAAACCACTCCTGGAACCATTTTCTTATGAGACGTGGCCAATACCCAAATTGACAAAACCACAAAAGATACGTTTGAAAGCCAAGGTAATGGAACGTTAGCGATAGCATAAGAGCCTAAGGCACTCATAAATAGAGATGTCATATAGAGATAATAGATAAGCTTATATTTATAAGGCATAACCAATACTTTATTGTAATTGTACGGGGCACGTTCTGTTTTTAAATAAGCAAATTTTGTCTCGCTTAGCAAAAAGAAATTCTTTCAATATAATCTGTAGTTCTTCGCAACTTAAAGGCTTGTGAAATATTTTTTGGATTTTAATTTCGTCTACAATGTCTGAATCTACATCATAGTCTCCAGTAATTATAACAAACTCAAAATCAGGTAAAGATTTTAACAGCGCTAGAAACTCTTTGTTGCTCTCGTCAAAAGGGTTTGAGCCATCTTCTAAATGATAGTCAAAATAACCAAAAGCAACTTTATTGTTTTTTAAATGATGAATAGCCTCTTCTATATTATGGGCCTTAAGTGCGGTTAGTCCTAAGTCGGTTACAGCAAATTCAATTAGATCACAGATGTCTACTTCATCTTCTAGAATTAAAACGTTAAGGCAACACTGATCAGCTTGGTCATTCATATCTAAATTCTAAAAGCTACAGCCTTGAATGTCATGATAAATAACCCTCGTAATAAAACCAAGTACTTAGGTAGAGGTGATTGGATTAATATTATTTAAATTTTAAAAAAAGAATTCCCGATAAAAAAGACTGTTATGAAAGTATTAATTGTTTCTCAAATGTTTTATCCAGAGTCTTTTCAAGTCAATGAATTAGCGACTACCCTTGTAGAGCAAGGGCATGAGGTTTTGGTTGTAACCGGAAAGCCAAACTACCCAAAGGGAGATTTCTTTTCGGGATATGGATTTTTATTCCCGATATTTGAGAACTACAAGGGAGTAAGTATTTTCAGAGTCCCCTTGATACCGAGAAAAAAAGGAAAATTCTATCAATTGGCAATTAATTATTTATCGTTTGTATTTTTTGGAATACTTATGGGAATACCTTACTTGATTTTTAAAAGATACGACGTGGTTTTCTCATGGGGAACAAGTCCTATTACTATGGCTATCCCTGGTGTTATTGCGGCTAAATTAAAAAACAAAAGACATTTTGTTTGGGTTCAAGACTTATGGCCAGAGACATTGTTGTCTGTGGGCGCGGTAAAAAGTTCAAAAATACTTTTAGCGGTGGGGCTGGTAGTAAGATGGATTTACAGAAATTCAAATTTAGTTTTTATTCAATCTAAACAGTTTGAAGAAAGTGTAAAAAGATGGGGTGGGGTAGATACAGAGATTCAAT
>JAGRAA010000349.1 GCA_020435185.1 Bdellovibrionales bacterium
TTAAAGTACTTAAACTTAAAACAGCCAACAATATTGAGATGATCCAAAATCTCACTATAATTTTAGTCTCATCCATACCTTTTAATTCAACATGATGATGAATAGGCGCCATCCTGAACACTCTTTTACCCGTAAGCTTAAATGACAAAACTTGGGTGATTACGGATAGTGCTTCTACCACAAAAATCCCTCCAAGCAACACTAAAAGAAGTTCATGCTTAGTGACCACGGCCATTACCCCCAGAAAGCCCCCTAAACTCAAACTCCCCACATCTCCCATAAAAACTTGAGCGGGATAGGTGTTAAACCAAAGAAAACTGAGGCCTGCCGCTATAACCGCTGCCGCCACCGGGGCCAGTTCTCCAGCCTCGGCGACATGGGGGATCGATAAATATTGAGCGATCTGGGCATGACCGGCAACATAAGTAAAAACCATGAAAGTTGCCGCACAAACAATCACAGGAAAAATAGCTAAACCATCTAAGCCATCAGTCAGGTTTACAGCATTCGCACAACCCACAATAACCAAAGCACCAAAAGGAATATACAACCAAGACATCTCAACCTTCGCCGATTTTAAAAACGGAAAATACAACTCTGTACTGATAAACCCTAACGTCACCAAATAGGTCACTACTCCTCCAGCAATCAGAAATTCCAACACTAATCTCAATTTACCAGATAAGCCTTTGGGGTTTTTTCTCACTACTTTTAAATGATCATCCCAATATCCAATAAGTCCAAACCCTAAGGTTACTAAAAGGACTCCCAACACCAATGGACTCGTAACATCAATCCAAAAAAAACAAGGGATAAAAATACCCATAAGTATCAATCCCCCTCCCATCGTAGGAGTTCCGGCTTTTTTCTTATGCGTTTGAGGACCATCTTCCCGAATAGCTTGCCCCATTTGGCGCTTCACTAGGTTTCGAATAAAATGAGGTCCCCATAACATACAAACAAAAAATGTTGTAAAAAATGTGATGAAGGTTCTAAATGTAATGTACCTAAAAACATTAAGTACTGAAAACGAATCTGAAAGCTCATAAAGCCACTGGTATAACATGTGTTCTCGCTATGAAGTTCAATCTAAATTAAATTACTCACTTACTCTCTAAATGTGGCGCCCAGGAATCGAGAATTTTTTCTAACCGGTTAAACCTGGATCCTTTAATGAGCACAACGTCTCCAGGATTTAACATATTTTGTACTTGCTTGTCCAGTAATTCATTATAAGTATCTGATAACAAAAGACTATTTTTAAATCCTTCAGACACTAGACACTTCCCGAATTGCTGTTGTGAGGGACCCACAAACCAAACCAAATCAAAACTTGATTCCTTCACTTGGTGAGCTAATTTTTCATGAAATTGCTGACTAAACTCCCCCAACTCTCCCATTTCACCTAATATGGCTATTTTCTTTCCAACCACTGATATTTTTTTGGTATTCGAAAGCAACGCCGCCATACTCTCTGGATTTGCATTATAAGCATCAAACAGGACGTCCACTTGACCATCATAGGTAAACAACTGGTTTCTCCCCCAAGAGGTTTTACACTTTTCAATCTGTTTCCAAATTTCTTTCGCCGGCACCTTTAACGCCAAAGCTCCACAACAAGCCACCATCAAATTCACAATGTTGTGCTCTCCAAATACATTCACTTTAGCCGCTCCTGAACCCCCCCGAATATACCCCTCTACTTCTAAGTAAGTTAATCCAGAACTCACCACCTTCAAAAAAACATCCGCTTCAGTTTTCTCAGAAGAAAACGTCAAACATGCCGAATGGGGTCGATAGTGCTTATACATCTTTAATGTATGGGCATTATCTAAATTAAAGATTTTAATAGACTCTGGAGAATAGCGATAAATCTCTTCCTTAGCCTTGGCCACATGGCTTTGATCTTTAAAATAACCAATGTGAGAGGATCCAACCATTGTTACTACAGTCACATTAGGTCTGGCAATTTTACAGAGCGCTTTTAACTCTCCTTCATGATTCATCCCCATTTCAATGATAGCGGATTTATGTGTTTTCGCCAGACCGAGCAAGCTGAAGGGGACTCCCCAATGGTTGTTGAAGCTTCCTTTACTATAGTGAACAGGCATAAGATCACTCAAAATTTGTGCAGTAAACTCTTTGCTCGTAGTTTTTCCGTTTGAACCGGTAATTGCGAAAATCGGAGTATTTAATTTTTCTCGCCAGTAATGAGCTAAATTCTGCAACCCAATAAGGGTATCCTCAACTATAACAATCGATACCCTATCGGCCATCTGTAAAATATCTGAAGTAATTCGGTCCACCAGCAATATAGCTGGATTTAATTTTTTATTGAGAAAATCATGAGCGTCAAAACTCTCTCCTCTCAGAGCAACAAAAAGATGCCCCTCCAAGCTTGCTCTCGTATCAGTCACGACACCCGAAAATTTGGAGTTTACAGCGCTAATGATTTCGCCATCTACGGCTACCGCTAATTCTTTTAAAGTTAACTCACAACTCATTAATAATTCCTTTAATTACTTCTACATCACTAAATGGCAGGACTTCCTGTCCAACAATCTGATAGTCTTCGTGCCCTTTACCGGCAACCAACAACACATCTCCCGCTTGCATAACATTGATGGCTCTTTGAATTGCGGTTCTTCGATCTTCTTCTACGAAGACGGTTTGATCAAAATCCTGTTTATCTACATCTTTTACAATTTCTTGAATTATTGCGAAAGGGTCTTCATTTCTAGGGTTATCAGACGTCACAAAAGTCATCTGAGAAAATTTCTGCGCAGCCTTCATCATGAGTGGACGTTTTTCTCTATCACGATCTCCTCCACAGCCAAAAACTGTAACCAAGTTACGAGGTTTATCAGACCATTTTTTATTAATTTCATCTAACGTTTTTAGAACATTTTCTAACGCGTCCGGAGTATGCGCGTAATCTACAAATAAATTCAATTGAACGTCATTTTTTACCGACTCAAGACGTCCTGGAACACCAGAAAAACCAGCTAAATGGTCGAGTATAGCATCTAAAGAAAAGCCCGCTCCCATTACCGTCGCAATCGCAGCCACGGCATTTTTTAAGAAAACCTCACCAACCATAGGGAAAAAACCTCTTCCTAGACCTTTCGGAGTATCTATACTAAATTGCGTCCCTGTAAAATCGGCGGAGTGAATTTTATAACGAAAATCACCTTTTGATTCTCCAAACGTCCACTGATTGACCCCATCAGCCACTCTGATCTGCTCACCCCATGAGTCATCTTCGTTGATGATCGCATACTTTTTATTTTTCTTTGACGCCGAAAGAAGATCTGAAAACAAAGTTTGCTTCGCCTCGAAATAAGCTTCCATCGTTCCATGGTAATCTAAATGATCATGGCTTAAATTAGTAAACACCGAAACATCAAAAGGTATACCGTGTACTCGATGTTGCTCAATGGCATGACTAGACACCTCCATCGCCACTGCTTTTGCTCCTAAACTTTTAAACTCAGCCATTCTTTTAAATAAGCTCACTGGATCTGGAGTGGTCAGAGAAGACTTCCAAATCCTCTTACCCAAGTGGTGATCTATGGTTCCCAGAACTCCTGTGCTCCAGCTAAATTGATTCAATAAATATTCAATCATATATACCGTGGAGGTTTTCCCGTTTGTTCCCGTTACACCAACACAAAAAAGATCGGCACAAGGATACCCATAAAAATGATTAGCCAGCTGACTCAAAGCCAATCTTGAATTGGCCACGTTCACTATGGCTCCCGAGAAATCAGATGGAATATTAGACTCGTCTTCAACTACAACTCCAGCAACCCCCGCAGCACATGCTTGAGGTAAAAAAGCATGGCCATCAGAACGAGTGCCTTTGATAGCTACAAAAACCGACCTGTGATCAACCTCGCTCGAGTTAAAACTGATGGAGTTCACTTCGGACTTTGGGTTTTTTCCCATTTTATATTGAGGATATATAGAAAATAGTTGGGCCAATAACATAAACCCCAGAGTATAAAAACTCTAGGGTTCTGTCTACGCTATATGCGGATGATAAGAGATGACCTCATGCAGAGATCAACCTCATAATGAAATAATTAATTGCTCTCAGACTGAGCTGTTAAAGTCGATTCAGACTTTTTTTCAGCACTTACCTTGTTAAGCTGTTTTTTCTTTTGTTCTTTCTTTTGAACTTTAACTATGGACTTATCTTTTGCCCCGGGATCTTTATCACAGATGGTGCATGCCCAAAGAGAACTAGAGAAAAGAACTCCCATTGCTACCAAAATTAATTTTTTCATAGTTTAGCTCCTTATTCTTTTTAAAATAGGATTCTATATACAAACGACAATCTATCCTAATTCATAAAACTGTATTGTTTAACCAGCCCAAGGGATCCTTCACAAAAGGCCTTTGCCCCATGGTGCATTTAGATACCAAAGCAATTCTAATGCCATTTCTAGTATAGCGTTGCGT
Organism: Bdellovibrionales bacterium; assembly: GCA_020435185.1. Taxonomy (GTDB): domain Bacteria; phylum Bdellovibrionota; class Bdellovibrionia; order Bdellovibrionales; family UBA1609; genus JAGRAA01. Next base: position 4,465 of record JAGRAA010000349.1, read on the forward strand.
TCTTTTACCACTCTCCATAAGTTTTCAATACCTATGTTATTTTAAATAGTTATACAGCTAAATTGATTTAATTGATAGACAAAATAAAAAAAATGGTGTTTAAATGACACCAATTTAGAAAATGAAGCGGTGAAATAATTACCAGCATCTCCTTTTTTGCGTCACTTCGTCGACAGATTTGCTTCATTATCTATTGAATTTACTAAAGTTTTAACTGGCTCTATTTTTGCTTATAGAGTCTTCACTATGGATTTTAAGGTTTTGAGCATAAAACTCAGCAAAAACTCATCATTTGTTTTTTTTCTTCGGGTGATACTCGCCCTTATCATTGCCTTCGCAATGAACCAACTCGATTTGCAAAACTGGGAATCCTTTACCTATGATTTACGTGTAAGAACCACCCCTTCGACACCGGTATCCGGAAATGTCAAAACCATAGAAATTAATGCTGATGACGTAGCTACCCTAAAAGGGGAGCCTCATCTTGCTCTGCATATTCAACTTTTGAAGCAGTTAAAATTAGCTCACCCTCATGCCGTAATCTATCTATTAAACTACCAACACCTTCAAGGAAGTGAAAAGGAGTGGAAAGAGTTTGGGGATTTGGCGAGATCTTTTAAACACTTCATTTTAACGACGAATGAGCTGAAAGCTCAAGGGCAAGAAAAGGAACTCGAGTTAACCACTGGTCCCCTCAAGGGACTCAGATTAGAAATGGGGCTCACTACAAAAGACGATAATAACTTTGCCAAAGACTTTGTCACTAGACGATTAATTATAGCAAATTTTAATGAGCCTTTTTTTCAACATAAAATTGCAAAAGACTTTAATTTTATAAAAGATTTTCACGACTACCAAGGAGCCTTCAACTATTATTCGTCTACTCAATCTTATGTAGATTTTCGACCCACCGGGACCTATAAAGCCACACCCTTTATGGATTTTTTCTCCCCTCATAAGGTCGACTTAAAAGACTTTTCCGATAAAATCGTTCTCATTGGGCGAAACACTATGACTGAAGCTGATGATTATATCAGCACGCCCTTTTCTAGAGAAAACACAGCGATGTCCAAACTTGAACTTCAAGCCAATATCTTTGATACCCTCATTTTAAACTCCTCCCCGATTCAACCCTCCAAATGGTTAACTTACTTGTTAACCATTGTGATATCTATATTTATTGTGTTCACAGTGTTTTCTCTTCCTCCATTGAAGGGATTATTGATTCTCATGTCTACGCTGTTTACTTTTATTCTCTTCGCTTGGTTTAGTTTTTTTGCTCTAGACATGATTGTTGAAGTTGTACCTGTACTGCTTTCGATCTTTTTGTCTTATTACTTTTTTATCCCGTACCGCCTCATCATGGAAAACAAAAAAAGTTGGGAATACCAACAAAAAAATAAACTTTTAAAAACCGTAGAAGAATTAAAAACGAATTTCATGCGGATGATGTCACATGATCTTAAAACTCCTCTAGCTAGAATCCAAGGCATGACCGAAGTGGCCATCAATGACCCCACTCCTTTGAGTTTAAAGCAAAAAGAAGCTCTAAAAAATATTAATTCTTCCAGCCGAGAACTCTCTGAATTTATCACCTCTATATTAGATCTGAGTCGCGTAGAGAGCAATGAAGTAAAACTGAAGTTAAAAAGTAAAGATCTTAATAGCGTAGTCTCTGACATTGTTGAAAAGTTTAGATATTTAGCTAAAGAAAAAAACATTCACTTAAAGTTAGAACTTGAGCCTCTTTTTAGCATTAAAATTGATGAAGACTTAATTAAACAGGTTTTCACCAACCTGATAGAAAATGCGATAAAATATAGTCCGAATGGATCCAACGTCCTCATTACCTCTGAAGAAGTCGAGGGCAGAATATTTGTTCAAGTTGCGGATCAAGGACAAGGAATCTCTTTAGAAGACCAGAGACATGTTTTCGAAAAGTTTTTTAGAAGCACCAATGCTCAAGCCTCCAACATTATGGGTAGTGGGCTAGGGCTTTATTTAAGTAAATACTTTGTAGAACTCCATAACGGGAAAATCTCGTTAGAAAGTGAAATTAATCAGGGTTCTACATTTACTGTAGAATTACCTATGGAAGGTTTGTAAGAGAGAAATAAGGGAGCAAGTGATGATAAAAGTATTAGTTGTAGATGATGACGCCGGACTTCGACTATCTGTTCGATCGAGTTTAGCCTCAAGTCAAAAGTATGAAATTGCCGAAGCAGTAGATGGTCTGGATGCCGTAGAAAAAGTGAAGAAAGATAAATTTAATGTGGTTTTGTTGGACGTGGATATGCCCCGCCTATCAGGCCTCGATGCTCTTAAAGAAATAAAAAAACATGACCCTTCTATCATTGTCATTATTATGACTGCTTTCGCCAATATCGATGATGCCGTTATTGCCGTCAAAGAAGGAGCTTACAACTACGTTTCAAAGCCCGTGCAATCTGAAGACTTATTAAACATGATTAATAATGCTTTAGAGGCCTATAATTTAATTTCTAGTATCGCCGCTTCGTCGCCCATAATGATGGACGCGGGGAGAAAAATTATCGGCAATACCACACAGATGGTTAAAGTCTTTAATATCATCAATAAGCTCTCCAAAGTCGATACCCCGGTCTTGGTTCGTGGAGAATCCGGAACTGGTAAAGAATTAATTGCTCGCGCCATTCACTCAAATTCTGCCAGAAAAACGGGTCGCTTTGTAGCGATCAACTGCTCTGCTATCCCAGAAAATCTCTTTGAAAGTGAACTTTTTGGGCACGAAAAAGGAGCTTTTACTGGAGCCGATCAAAGAAAAATTGGTAAATTTCAGTATGCCGAAGGAGGAACCCTCTTTTTGGATGAAGTAGGAGACATGCCTGCCTTAATGCAAGTAAAACTTTTACGCGTTCTACAAGAAAAAGTTTTTACTCCCGTTGGCTCAAATAGAGAAATAGAATCCAACGTTAGAATCGTTGCCGCCACCAATAGGCCCTTAGAGGATATGATTAAAAAAGGGGATTTTAGAGAAGATCTTTATTATAGACTCAATGTTATGCCCATCACTCTGCCGTCTTTGAGAGAACGTAAAAAAGATATTCCTTCTATGATAAACATGTTCATCAAAAAGTTTAACGAGTCCCATGGCAAACAAATTGTTGGCCTTACCGCCGACGCCACTCATTGCTTACAAAAGTATGATTGGCCAGGTAATATTAGGGAATTAGAAAATGTCATTGAGCACGCCTTTATTTTGCAAGAAGGAAAACAAATTCAAATCACTTCTCTTCCTGAAACCATACTTGAGGTGACTGGCGTAGATATTGATGCTTTGGCCAAAGAAGTCGCTAACGAAGAGCCTTGTGATCAGGAACTCACCACACCTCTTGCTCTGGAGTCAGCATCCCCTACCTCAGATGAAGCAAAAAACGGAGATTCCATAGAAATAGGGTTTGAAGAAGGCCAGCTGGACTTCAATAAGCAAAAAGAGGCCTTTGAAAAAGAATTTATCATTAAAGCGTTAAAGTCCTTTAATGGCCGAATTAATCAAACAGCGTTGCATGCTAATATCCCTAAAAAAACACTTTTAAGAAAAATAGAAAAATATGGAATAAACGCTAAGGATTATACTCAGAGCTAATTTATTTAGATCTGAGCGATACCCCCTCGTATTTGATGTTGCGAGTTGAGAATTTTATTAGTAGCTTGCTGGGTTCCATGGATCGATTCAATTTACCACCACAAGCCTATACGAGAGAAGATTTGCAAGAAGCCTTCGAATGGCTCAAATCGCAACCTATTAGTGTGAAAGAAAGAGCTTCTTCTCCAGACTTATTGGTCAGCTTATACAATCATGCAAAAAGGCACGGTGCTTCTGTTTTTTCTAATAATAACCAGGGTTTAAAAGGACCTATAAAATCTAACCCAGAAGACTTTAAATCTGATTTGAAAAATTTAGCGAAAGGTCTGCGTCAATTTGACGAAAAAAAAGTAAGGTCCCCAGAAATTAAAACGGTCTCCGACCCTAGCCCTAGTGTGCAAATTGAATTCGAAGATTACAATGAAACGAGCAAAGACAAGAAAGAGGTCAGAGAAACTTCTGTTGCTAAAGTCGCTTCTCCGCGTCCAATTTATACCACAAATAAAGAATCAGAGAGCCCAGCAACACCTCATCGGTATGTCCCCGAAACTACAAAGAACACCGTATCGTCAGACAGAGAGAAGGTCTCTTCGCAAAAAGACCTTCCTGCTGTAAGCACTACTCATCGCTCTTTAAAAGAAATTCCTGAAACGACTCCAATTATGGCTGAGGGTTCGGATCCAAAGACTTTAGCTATTCTCAACGAAGTAAAAGCCAATTTAAACCTCAGTCAAGACTAT
>JAGRAA010000350.1 GCA_020435185.1 Bdellovibrionales bacterium
CTAACTTATCCTTTAAATCTTTTACCGCTACTTCAACATCAGCCACAACACCTTCAACATCAGCATACTCATGAGCGATTTCTTTGATGTTCTTCATATACTTGTCGTTCACATGATCAACAATATACTGCTCCTTCATGCGAAGCTGCTCTAACTTAAGTTGCGCCTGATTAAGATTAGACTTGTACTCATTCAAAGCCTTATGAGTTTCATTAACTTTAGCTTCGATCTTTTTCTGTTCGCTATATTTAATTTCATAGTTGTCTTTCGACAAAGCCAACTCTTTTTCGAGCTTCTCACAAGAGTATATTGCATTTTCTAAACTTAAACGGTTCTCTTCGACTAAAACATTATTAGACGACATGCTCTGTAGACTTTTTTCAGTCTCTTCTGTCATTTCAGCTAAATTAGATTCTAAGTCTTGAAGAGTATTATCTAATCTAAGTTTCTGTTCTTCTAAATTTTCCAACTCTTTTTGCTTAGCCACAGAATCCACTTGAAGCTCACGAACCTCTCGTTGTAAATCTTCAAAACCATTCTTGGCACTTTTTAACTCTTCTTCTAAAGACAAAGACTTTTCTTCATTTAAGATTTTTTTCTCTTGAAGCTCTTGTAAAGAAATCTTTAATTCATCTAATGTTTCGATTTGCGACTCTAATCGTTGTTCTTTTTGAGCAACAACTTCACTTTGTTTTCCCACAGCGCGAATTGCATTTTGCAATTCAATTTCAGCTCGCTCGAAATCCTTTTTAAGTTCAGCGACCAATATGTCTTGGTCATTTTGCTTTTTTCGCGAGTTCTCAAGATCTTGAGATAAGGTTTTCAATTGTTTGGACATTTTCTCTAGAGTTAGTTGAGAAAGTGAAACTTTTCCTGCCCACTCTTCTCTTTTCTCCGAAAGCTCTTTGATTTCTCTTTTTCTCTTTAATACTCCAGAACTTGCACTTTCCGCAGTCCCTCCCGTCAACACCCCTTCAGAGGTTAACGTATCACCATCCATAGTCACAAAGGTCTTCCCTTGGTACTTAGGACGTAACGCAAGAGCAGTTCTTACAGAGTCCACCACAACAATATCACTTAAAATATAATTTACTTGAGATTTATACTTCTCAGGTATCTTTGCCACTTCAGAAAGCAAAGACACAAAGCCTGACTCCTGTTTTAAATTTCCCAAGTGATTTTCACCAAACTCATTAGATTCATCAGAAGCAAAAAAAGAAGATCTTCCTGTTTTCTTATCTTTAAGATAATCAACAGCCTCTAAACTAACGTTATGATTATTTGTCAACAGCATTTGAAGCTTAGAACCCAAGCCTGCTTCCATCGCCATTTCATATTTTTCAGGAACTTCAACAACTTCAGCTAAAGGCAAAAATTCGTTCTCACTTACAACAGAACCATCTGCCATAAGCTGCTCTCTACGCTGCCGTTGCCAAAGCATGACACTCTTTACACCTTCTTGAAAACCTTCAAAGCTAGAATGTAAATCTTCAAGACCATAAAGTCTGGCACTCACTTCATTGTGCTGCTCTTTAAAGGACTCATACTCTTTTTGACGAGACTCATAACTGCTTTGCAGATGATTAAAGTTCTCTTCAAAGTTTTCTACATCCCTCATACAGTCTAATTGCATTTGTAAATTATTTTGTAATTTGCCATTCAATGAATTTCTGTTTTTTGAAAACTCAGATTCTTTATCTTTAAGTTCTAAAAAGGACTGTCGAATATCAACCAGTTCTTCTTCCAACTCTGATTTTTTCTCTTCGTTGGATTGGATTCTTGCTTCAACATGAGCAATAGCCTGTTCAGAGGAAATAAACTCCCTACGACTTTCAGAAAGAATTTTATCATATTCATTAATCTTTTCTTGCAGTCTATTAAAAGTATTATTTTTTTCCTCAAACAAAGAAACAGCTGAAATAGCACTCTCTCGTATATCCTCTAATCGATCATTAACTTGCTCAAGCTCACTTTGAATGGCCATTCTTCGAGCGTTGTATTGATCCATTATAGAGCCCGTTTTTTCTTTATCTCTCTTTGCTTGCTCTATCTCAAATTCAATCTCACGAATTTCATTTTCTTTTTTTCGAACATCATCCAATTGAGTTTTATGCTGTACCTGTAAATCATTCACTAAGGTTTCGGCCTCTGCCACTTCTACTCTCAATTGCTCTAACTGAGAATCCATCTGCTCCAACTCACTAGAGCCACCTATCTCGTTAGCTTGAACCTCATCAAAATATTTACTCGCTTCATCAATCTTAGCGCTTAACTCTCTAAAGTGGAAAGAGTTCAACCAAAGATCCTTCTCTTCCATTTCTACTTTAAGTTTTCTATAACGCTCAGCCTTTTGCGCTTGTCGCTCAAGACTACCAATTTGTCTTTTTTGCTCTCCAATAATATCTTGCAGGCGAACTAAGTTCTGGTCGGTACTTACTAGTTTTCTTTGAGATTCTTTTTTTCGAACCTTAAATTTAGATATTCCAGCTGCCTCTTCAATAAGAGATCTTCGATCCTCTGGCTTTGCAGTTATAATTTTACCAATCGCACCCTGTTCAATGATACTAAAACCTTTAGATCCAGCACCAGTGTCCATGAATATCTCTTGAACATCTCTCAACCGAGCCTGCTCTTTATTAATTACATATTCACTTTCTCCTGAGCGATGCAGACGACGAGTGATTTGAATTTCTGAATTTTTAGAATACTTTGCAGGAAAGGCTCCACCATCATTTTCAAGCGTTAACGAAACTTCCGCCATTCCCAATGGAGCATACCCTTCGGCTCCCGCAAATATCACATCAGACATATTGGAACCACGAAGATGCTTTGCAGACATCTCACCCATCACCCAAACGAGGGCGTCTACTATATTTGATTTACCACAACCATTAGGCCCTACGATACCTGTTGTCCCTGGGTCAAAATGTATAACTGTGCGATCCTTAAAAGATTTAAATCCGTTTAATTCTAATTTTTTTATTCTCAATGTGTAACCTTCCCCTTAAGTGACGCTTGTGCAGCCGCTAATCGAGCAATTGGAACTCGATAGGGTGAACAGCTCACATAATTTAATCCCACATTTTGGAAAAAGTGAATACTTTTTGGATCGCCGCCGTGTTCACCGCAAACTCCCAATTTTATATCCGACTTTGTCATTCTGCCTTTTTCGCAGGCAATCTTAACAAGCTGCCCCACTCCCTCTTGGTCTATACTCGCAAAAGGATCCGCCGCAAAGATCCCTTCAGAAACATAAGAGCCCAAAAAGCGGCCAGCGTCGTCTCTCGACACCCCTAAGCAGGTTTGCGTCAAGTCATTGGTTCCGAAGCTAAAAAAATCAGCATGTTCAGCAATTCGATCGGCCGTCAATGCCGCCCGAGGAAGCTCAATCATAGTGCCCACTAAATAATCAAATTTTGTAGATTGCTCCGCCTGAACTCTATTGACCGTATGAATCACAAGATCACGAAGCCGCTCCAATTCCACATCAACTCCCACCAAAGGAATCATTATTTCAGGAATAAGACGCTCTCCCTGCTTCACCATTTCACAAGCTGCCTCGGCGATTGCCCTGGCCTGCATTTCATAAATTTCAGGATAAGTGATGGCAAGACGACATCCTCGGTGGCCAAGCATCGGGTTAAACTCGTGTAGAGCTTTCACTTTTTGCTTAAGCTTATCCAAACTCCATTTTAACCGAGCAGATAATTCGACCATTTCATCATCTGTATGAGGCAAAAACTCATGAAGCGGAGGATCCAACAGTCTAATCGTTACGGGCAATCCATTCATTGCTTTAAACAGGCCATAAAAATCTTCTCGTTGAAAAGGCAAAAGATGAGAAAGAGCTCCTTTTCTTTCTTCCATA
>JAGRAA010000351.1 GCA_020435185.1 Bdellovibrionales bacterium
TGGAGGATGAGCCAGATATAGCTCAGTCCTATGTTGATATATTAAAGAACGATACCCCCACGATTAGGCCTCAAAGTAGATTCCAAACTGAAAAAAAAGAAAGCCCTGGTTCTTTGAATAACTTTGACCTTACGATTGTGAATAGCGCTGAAGACGCCTTAAAGAAAGTTCAAGAAATGAAATCTAAAGGAGAGTCTTTTGCCATGGGTTTTTTTGATGTGCGGCTAAGCCATGGAATGGACGGAATTGAGTTGGTTAAGCATATTTTTTCTATGGACCCCAATTTTTATGCCGTATTTGTAACGGCTTACCAAGACCGTTCTATCGAATCTATTAATGACTATCTTGGAGAAGAAAAATCTGATCACTGGGATTATTTGAACAAGCCTTTTTCAAGAGGAGAAATCTTACAAAAGGCCCGAAGTTTTGTTTCTCTTTGGAATCTAAAAAGGGAAAAGCAGTTTCAAGAAAAAGCCTTAAGTGAGCTAAATGCTAAATTGAATGAGTCGGAAAAGCTGAATTCCATTGCTGCTGTAGCAAGAAGTGCAGGACATGAATTTGGAAACATTTTGCTTCAAATTATCGGGAAGGCAGAATTAAGTTTGTCAAAACCACCAGAGAAAATGAGGGAGGCTCTTCAGAAAATTTTAGATGCCTCTCTCAAGGCGAGTGAGATACTGGATAGGTTTAAAACCTTAACGGATAACTCCGCATTTCAACAAACGAAAGAAAAGGTAGATTTAAAAGGGCTGATTCAAGATACCATTGATCTTATGGAGCAACAGTTAGAGTTCAGTAAAATTGACGTAGAAGTGAAAGGGCCTGATCAGTTAGAGTTAGAAATAAATGAAACCTCAATCATGCAGGTGTTGATTAATTTGACGATGAATTCTATCCACTCCATGAAGATAAAGGCAGGGGGTAAGATCGAATATTCCTTAGAAGATGAGGGGGATGAAGTCGTTATTAGGATTAGAGATTTTGGACCCGGTATTGATGAAAAAATAATGGATAAAGTAGTGGAACCTTTGTTTACCACTAAAGGAAAAGAAGGAACAGGGCTTGGTCTGTCGATTTGTAAAGAAATCGTAGAAGCAGAACATGGAGGAAGCTTTACTCTACAAAATCATAGCGAACAAGGACTAGAGGTCATCATTCGCTTACCAAAAAAGACGGAGATTCAGCGTGCGGCTTAGTCTTTTTTGTCTTTTGTTTATTCTTGGTGGTTTCAATCAGGCCTTTGCGGGAACCTTGACTGTTAATTTTTCTTCAACCTCTCAGATTATTTCTAACTCAGCAGTGTTGAATATGACGAGCACTCAACTTCGTCCACCTTATAAAATAAATGGGTGGGATTTAAATGGCTCGGCTCCCCCTCCTCAAAATAAAAATTTTGATGTGGGAGATGGGAGTCTCGGTGTTTTTGATAATACGACGTATAACAACTTCGATCAAGATGGAGACCCTTCGAATAATATTATTCAACTCAATACGAATGATTATCCTAATGGGTACTCTTTCTCTCAGTTTACTTTGGATGCTGGAATAACTTTAAAACCAGAGGGATCGCAACCTTTAATTCTTAAGGTATTGGGAGATGTCAGTGTTAGTGGAACCATTGATTGCAGTGGAAATAGCGGTGAGGCGATTAATGTGTCGAGTTCGTTGAATGCGACCACCGGAGGCGTTGGCCGATGTGGAGGAGCAAACGGAGGAGACGGGG
>JAGRAA010000352.1 GCA_020435185.1 Bdellovibrionales bacterium
AATTTTGTGAGCCTGTCTGCGTTTAATTTCAATGATAAGAAATTAAAAAATGCACAGGAGTTAATATTTTTGCAAGGTATGATGAGCACTTTTTCTATGAAGAATTTTGGTAAATTTATTACTTTAGACCGAAAAGTTCATTCTGCTCTTGTGAGAATGGAGAGCGAAAAATTGAGAATGAAACAAACTCAACAAATGGAGTGTTCATGAAGTTTATTGTCCCTATGTCAGGTCAAGGAAGTAGGTTTATCGAAAAGGGATATGTCGACCCGAAGCCATTAGTTAAAATTGATAATTTGCCAATAATTGAGCATTTGATGAAAACTATTCCCGAAGACTGGCCAGTTGTTTTTATTTGTAATGAGGAGCATTTGGAAAAGACCTCAATGAGGGAGAGTTTAGAAAAAATATGTCCTCGTGCCGAAATCGTGAGTGTTCCTGTTATGAAAAAGGGTCCCGTTTGGGCTGTATATGAGGCTTTATTGACCAATCCTAACATATTGGGCGATGATGAAAATTGTCTGATCAGTTATTGTGATTATAATATGTGTTGGGACCCTATTCGTTTTGAAAATTTTGTAAATAGAACACAGTGTGATGGTGCGGTTTTATGTTATACCGGATTTCACCCAGAATACATTCGACCGACAATGTATGCTTATGTAAAGCATATCCGAGGTAAAATTTCTGATATTCAAGAGAAGGCTTGTTATACAGACGATCGAACAAAGGAGTATGCTTCTTGTGGAGCCTATTATTTTAAATCCGGAAAGCAAGTAAGATACTATTTTAATAAACTTCTCCAAGAGGGACCACTACTAAACGGTGAAGGATATGTGAGTTTGGTTTATAGAGGGCTTTTAAAAGATCAATTAGATATTAGAGTTTTTGAGATTCCTTACTTTATGCAGTGGGGAACTCCTCACGATGTAGAAGATTATAATTATTGGTCAAAGACCTTTGAAAGCTTTGTTAAATCGAAATTTTTTTCTGAAGATACGAATGTGCCGCAGTTGCTTATGCCTATGGCTGGAAAAGGCTCACGTTTTGGATCTAAGCTCCAAAAGCCTATGATTCCTGTAATGGGAAAAGAAATGTATAAAGTAGCAACAGAATATTTACCTAAAACTACTCAAGTGACATATGTTGTTCGCGAAGAATTTAGAGATAAGGTGATGAAATTGTCGCCTCAGTCCCATGTAGTAAGCTTGGATGAGGTCACCGAGGGGCAGGCGATCACTTGTATGCTTGGTGCCAAGAACATGAAGAAAAACGAGCCTCTTATTGTGTCGAGTTGTGATCATGGTTTGGTTTGGAATTCCCAAAAATGGACGAGCCTATTAGAAGAAGATCCTGATGTTATTGTCGTGGGACAAAGAAATTACCCCTTGGCAGAAATAACGCCTAATTCATTTGCATATATATCTACAAATGAGGAAAACGAAATAGATTTTGTGTCTGTAAAGAAGCCGATTTCAGATAGTCCCAGGAGTGATCTATTGCTCGTTGGGACTTTTTATTTTAAGTCGGTAAAATTGATGGAAGAGTTGATTCAGGAGCTCGTGGAAAAAAGTATAAGAGTAAATAATGAGTTTTATTTAGACTCTGTAGTTAACTTGGCTGTAGAAAGAAAATTAAAAGTAAAGTGTTTTGAGGCAGAAGGGTATTTATGTTGGGGAACACCTGATTCTTTAAATGAATTTAATTATTGGTATTCTTACTTCAATGGATTGAGCAGATATAGAGATGGGGAATATTAAATGAGTAGTTTGAGTCTAGTTTTACCTTGTTATAATGAGGAATTGAGCTTACCACAGTTGGTAAATAGAGCTATTGTCTGCGCCAGAAAAAGAAAAATGGCACCGAGTCAGTTCAGATTAATTTTGGTCGAAAATGGATCTTCCGATAATAGTTTGAAAGTTATGGAAGAACTTAAAGAAAAAGAAGATGGCGCGTATATCGATATTGTAAAGGTTTTTCCAAATGAAGGTTATGGAAATGGAATTTTTCGTGGATTGAAAATTACAAATACTGACTTTGTTGCTTGGACCCACGCCGATGAACAGTGTGACCCAGAAGACGTGTTTTTGGCTTGGGAAAAACTTCAACAGGAAGATGAGCTGACTATTTTTAAAGGAAAGAGAGAGGGGAGAGCTTTTTCGGAAAAGTTTGTTTCTAGGGGATTTGAATGGGTGGCGAGAGTAATTCTTTCTATTAAACTTAGTGAGATTAATGCCCAACCAAAGGTTTTTCCAAGAAAATTAATTGCTGAATTAAATAACCCACCCAAGGACTTTGCCTTTGATTTGTATGTTTTATTGAGAGGATTAAACAAGGGTTATACGATTAAAGAAATCGAAGTGTTGTTTCCACCAAGAGTACACGGGGAATCGAATTGGTCGTCGACTTTTAGTTCAAAATTCA
>JAGRAA010000353.1 GCA_020435185.1 Bdellovibrionales bacterium
AATTAAATATAATAAAAATATTAATATAGATATTATAGTTTATTACTAAAATTACTTATAAAACTATTGTGCGTTATTTTTGTTTTTGGACTTGAACTCATTTTCGAATAAGTTGATCATTTCTATATGATTCGAAACTAATTGAAATCAATAATTAAATGAATTCCGAGGTTTGCTTATGGAAATTGAAATTCTAAAACAAACAATCAAAAATGTATCAGATAAACAAGCATTCGAAAAGATGCTTTCAGAAAAAGACATTCAGTTTATTCCTGGCACTGTCTCTGAGTTATTCATGATGGAAGACGAAGAGTTTGATTTTGTTGGACCAGAAGAAAACAAAGATAGACATTTGGCTCAGAAGCCGCCAAAAATAATTGCAGTTTCTGAGCTAAAAGTGTTCTTCCCTTTAATAACAACAACCCAAGGGCTTAACTCCAAAATTAAAGACTCTGGAATTGAGCCTATAAAGATTGGTAGAAACAATTATTTAACGTCTTTTGATGTACGAAAGTTGTTTTCTAAGAACAATATTATTAAATACGAAGATATAAACCTTGCTGTTGCAGTTATTGCGACTAAAGGTGGAGTAGGGAAGACGACCTCTACAATTAATATTGCTTCAAGGTTGGTTCAATATGGCTTTAAAGTATGTGTTGTAGATGTTGATGCTCAGTGTAATGCAACGCAAGGGCTGGGTGCCCCTGATGATCTAGACAATGTTTTGTATGAAGTAATTTCAGAAGAAAAAGATTGTAAAGACATTAAGCTTGATGATGTTATTTTAAAAGTCACTCCAAATCTTCACCTTCTTCCTTCTGGACCGTCTAACACTTTATTAGAATCTTATTTAGCATTAAGAGTTCCTCGAATAGATGTAGCTTTTCAGAATATTACAAATGAGTTAAAGAAAAAATATGACATTGTCCTTTTTGATTGTTCACCTTCTCTTGGTATTACAAATAGTGGGGTATTGCTAGCTGCTGATGAGATTCTGATACCATTTACACCTGGATCTTATTCGTATAAATCTGTGGGGAAAACTCTCCGATGGATACGAGATGTTATAGATCAATTTAAATCCGATAGAAGGAAAAAGATAAAAGTATTCATTAATATGTTTGAAGAGAGAAAGATGATTAGTAAGAGTTATCTTGTTCATTCAGGTACAGAGAAGGTGCTCAAAAACTTTAATATGTCTACGTACCTGCCCTTTGCTGAGGCAGTAAAACAACAATCAGAAGAGGGTTTGTCAATTGTAGAGACAAATAAAAATTCGAGAATAAAAGATGGATTTATCAGTTTAGTGCATGAATTAATAGGCTTAGATGGAGACTATAAATAATGACTACGCGTGAAGAGCTATTGGAAAAGTACAAAAATGATGTAATGAATCGGAAGAAAAAAAAGAAGAGAAGAAATCCTTTTGGTTCTGACTTGCAAAAATTGAGAGATTCAGTTGGGGAACTAGAAAATTCCACCAAAGACAATGGGTCTAGCATTGATACTTCTAAAGAAGAATTTGTACAAATTGTTGAGCATCAGCCAATAGCTGAACGGAAAATCATAAAGTCAGAAAATGAGATTTTAGAAGCAAATAAAAAATTCTTGGAAGCTGCTAGTATAGAAAAAAAAGAGAAGGAATTCTCTCAAAAGGATTTAGTTTTAAAAAAAGTTAATAGTAGGAATTCTGATAGTTTAGGCATTGATAAGATAGTTGCTAATATATTAAAATTTTCATTAAGCGAGAAAGATTCTACAAAGAGATTTTTGCTATATTTAATGTCTGATGAGTGCGTGATTAACAGTCAGTCGCCTGCACTTTTTGATCCAAAATCAATTGGAATGGATAACACGTCCTTCAATTATGCAATGTTATCATTGGAGAAAACAGGATCTTTTAGAAAAGAAAAAATGCCACCAAGTGGGAATAGTGGGAGGCCACGTAATGGGTATTTTTTTGATAAAGAAAAGTTTATTCAATTTCTTTTAAATTATTGAGGATTTAAGAATTAAAATTTTACTATTCATTAATCTTCAATTAACAGATCATTAGCAAGTAGCTCTGCTTGTTCTATAAGACTTGCATAGTAGATTCGTTTATTTTTAGTAATGTTAAGACCATACCATTTTCTATCTGCTTCATCGACTTGTAGATGCTTTTTTAGGGCGATAAGTAAATCTCTGACGACATTCGCAGTTTCCTTTGGATTAATATCTAAAGCAAACTGTATGGCACTAACTAATGCATCAAAGCTTCCGACACCATTGTAAATTACTTTATCAGCCTGAGATTTGGATTGATCTAAAAACTTGGCTAATTTATGTCTGGTTGCCAATGGAACCTCTCCAGTCTCATCAGAAAGGTGAGTTTTAAGAAATTTAGATATCTCCCGTCTAATAGGTTCTGCTCGATCTAAATTTTTACTCTTCTGTTTCATAAGAGAATTTTATTGCAGATTATCTATGTTAGCCAGCCAAAAATACATATAAGCCAATTGGTTAATAAATCTATTAATTTCAAATACTTACGATCAAATCAGTAGACAATGAGAATTCTAAATTGCAAACTATATATGTTTAAGTCTATTATAACATATATTATATGAAATGAGGGTTGAAAATATGCTTAAAGATAAGATAGATTTCTGGGAGACACTAAGCTCTAACTCTTTTGATGATATGCTTGATATTTTTGTTCGTTCTATGGG
>JAGRAA010000354.1 GCA_020435185.1 Bdellovibrionales bacterium
AATTCCGACCCTCTCAAAGATCTTATAAAAGCCCATATTGACTTCGAACAAATTCATAAAAATATCAGTGAAAAAAAAGTTAAAGCTCTGGCTTTAACGGCCTTTAACTATTCAGAGAACAGATCTATTTGTTTTTATAACTCCAACCCAAAAGTTTCTCCTTGGGAGCGATCTAGAAGATCTTCACAATATTGTAAAATCACTTCTACCCATGTTGCTGCTTCTGCGGCAATCCCCGTAGTCTTTAAACCTGTTTCTCTGGAAGGACATTATTATGGAGATGGAGCACTGAGAAACACGGCGCCACTAAGCCCTATTATTCACTTTGGCGCAAAAAAAGTTCTACACATAGGCGTAAAACACGACTTGATGCTTAAAAAACCTCTGACTATCAATCAACCGCCCTCTGTGGCAGAAATTTTTGGATCTTTGCTTAACGGCTTATTTTTTGACGCTACGGAAATGGACGTAGAGAGGTTTAAAATGGCCAATAAAATTATCGACTCCAATCCGAATGATCAAAGTGGTTTTAGAAATATCCCTCTTCTTTGCTTTAAACCCAGCGAAAGTCTCTCATATATTGCGGAACAACTTTCTTCTGAGTCTTTACCTACCATTGTCAGCTACTTGTTAAGAGGCTTGGGGAATGATCAGGAATATGCAGAGCTCTCAAGCTATCTTTTATTTGACAAAACTTATACCTCTCAATTGATCCAGCTCGGAGAAAAAGATGCTCATAATAAAAAAAATGAAATCTTAGAATTTTTCTTTGGCTTTTAAAATATATTTGAGGCCTTTCATTTTAGTAGGTAAACTAAGCATACTTTCACCAGCTAAGGAGAGCTTTTATGACTCAAGAAGACGTCAATCAGTTAATCGATTATCACTACATTGATGATCTTGACAGTAAAGGTCGACTTTCGAGTTACATTGAAGACGAAAGTTACCAGATACTTTTCTTGCGTCAACTGGCTCCTAAAAAAGATGATATTGATTTTACCATATTTTGCTTTTTGTTTAAAAACAAAACTGTGTATATATATGATAACGTCAAGAAAACTTTTACCGAGCTCGCTGAGAAAAATTCTATATACACTTTTTTGAATTCAATGTTAAGTAACAACAAAGGAATCATTCAAACATTTAGCGCTGAAATAGAGTCCCTTGAAGACGATTTATACACTAGAAATTTTCCTACTCATTTTATAGACCTATGGTTTGATCTAAGGAACGAACTCTCTAAAATCGATAGATACAATTCTCGACTGGCTGAGGTGATTAGAGATTTCTACACCAGCAAAAATCATATTCATATCTTCAATAAAATTCAGTATCAAGACTTGATTTCTACCATAGAATTTACTCAATCAAAAATTAAAGACGAGCTTTCTCGCTTAGATATACTCCATCATTATTATCTTTCCATTAAAGGTGATAAATTAAACAGAAGTATATTTATTTTAACTATCATTTCAGGACTATTCCTCCCCCTTAATCTTATCGTAGGTTTTTTTGGAATGAACACTGAAAATTTATTCTTCAAAGACAATCCCTACGGTACAAATTTGGTATTATATATTTTACTGGGACTTTTAGTTCTACAGTTGTTCTTTTTGCCTATTTTAAAATTACTAGACCGTTTAATTTTTAACCATCTTTTGGGGCAAACAGACCTTTACAAAAAGCTCAACAAAAAATTTGATAAAATTTCAGACACCTTCAAGGTCGAATAATACGTTAAGTAATAAGGATCATATCAACTTATGCAGTTTATCGATTTACAAAAAAAAATTCTCATGCTTTCAGTTATCGTCTTTTTTTGTTCGATGGCAAATGCTGAAGGAGACTCATCTCCTTCTTTAAACCCACAACCTTTTGTTAAAACAACATTTCCTACTTTTTTAGGTATAGGGGTTCAATCCTACTTTTTTTCGCAAATGAGTATAAGCCTAGAGTATGGATTTGTTCCCCAGCCTTTTTACGAAACCATAGGCACTGTTGCCGCTGCTTTATCTGGAAATTCTTCCTATAAAGATGTTGTCGAAGCCGCTCTTAGTAATAATTCCTTATGGCGAATAGACGCTCGATACCACTTTTACAAAAGCGGCAATGATGGATGGTTTATAGGCTTAAGTTATTCTTATATTAACTCAAAAGGACAGGCTGAAATCGATTCAGTTCTTTCTGCAGCCACTGGATATGACTACACGACCCTTAAAAATCTTCTCATTGCTGCTGGCAAAAGCACTTCTGTAGACCTAGATTCCCAATTGAGCCTACTCGATGCCTATACAGGATACAATTGGAACATGAGTACACATACACTGTTAGCCCTTCATTTTGGAATTACGAAAATAATATCAAGCGACGTTAAAATGAAAACAGGATTGTCTACTTTTGAATCTACTTCGGCTGGAAAAAAACTGATCGCAAATAGTGAAACCGAAATTGAGCGCATTGTATTGGAGTATGGGTTATCCCCTATTGTTGGAGTCCAATATAACTATCTATTTTGAATGGTTTAATTTTTTGAAGATAACTGTATCTAATCAGATTCAATTGATTTTGAGTCTTCTATTATCTTTTCTACTAAACCCCCGTGTTTTACTCCAGATATCTTTAAATCGATGCTATC